>NZ_BAAARE010000012.1:0-186885 GCF_039532035.1 Terrabacter carboxydivorans
CTGGACGTCTATGACGTCGTGTTCACCACGCAGCGACCCCATCAAGGCATCGGCGGGATCCCACCCTCAGCGCGCTACACCGCCAGTACAAAGGCCGCACCGGACCCCGACCAGCTCAAGCCGCGACAGTTCCTGCACACGATCACCCTGCCCCGCAGTGGCTACTTCGAGCTGCCCGGTGCCCGGATCGCGTTCGGGACTGCGTGGGCCGGCGCCAAGATCGACTACCTGATCGACCTCAACCACGCCGTCCTGTTCCACGATGACCAGCTCATCGCACACGTTCGCCTGGACCCCGAAACCCGCATCGACCACACGCCAGGCAATCGGACCTACCACCGAGTCACCAACCCTGACTGTCAGGCATGACCCTTCACCCTTGACAGGAATGTCCCTTCACAGGACACCGGCGCGAACGCTGCGCGAACACCTCGAACCGGAGGCGTAGGGGTGGTCAGTCGCGCGGCTTCTTGCGCCGCTCGAGCACGTAGCGGCGCAGGACGTTGCGCCCCGTGCCCCAGATGCCGTGCCGGAAGAGCAGCACGATGACGACGAAGATCGTGCCGGTGATCAGGCCGATGCCCTCGAAGCCGGAGCTCGCGAGGTAGTCCTCGAGCGTCACGACGATGCCGGCGCCGACGAGACCGCCCCAGAGGGTGCCGATGCCGCCGAGCACCGTGACGAGCACGACCTTGCCCGACGTCGTCCACATCAGCTCCTGCAGCGAGGCGAACTGGTGGCTGACCGCGAACACACCACCGGCGAGGCCGGCGAGACCCGCGGAGATGACGAAGACGGTGATCTTGTAGCGCTCCACGTCGTAGCCGAGCGCGCGGGCCCGGGCCGGGTTGTCGCGCACCGCGGTCAGCACCCGGCCGAAGGGCGAGTTGACGACGCGCCAGGCGAGCAGGATGCCGAGCAGGATCATGACCGCGCCGGCGTAGTAGAAGTAGAACGGGTCGGTCTCGACCGACTCGATGCCGAAGAAGTTGCGCGGGATGCCCTGCAGGCCGTTCTCACCGCCGGTGAGGTCGCGCGCCTGGTTCGCGACGAAGTAGAGCATCTGGGCAAAGGCGAGGGTGACCATCGCGAAGTAGATGCCGGTCCGGCGCACCGACAGGTAGCCGATCGGCCACGCGATGAGCATCGCGAAGAGGGCTCCCCCCAGCACCGCGACGGGGAACGGCACGCCGACCTTGCTGGCGATGAGACCGGTGCAGTACGCCGACCCGCCCCAGAACGCGGCGTGCCCGAAGCTGAGCAGTCCGGTGAACCCGAGCAGCAGGTCGACGCTGATCGCGAAGAGGCCCCAGCAGAGGATGTCCATCGCGACGGGCGGGTAGATCCAGTACGGCAGCATCACGACGACCGCCAGGCCGGCGAGGAGCAGCACGTAGCGCAGCGGGTTGCGCCGCGACAGGATCGAGGGCTGGGCCAGGTCGACGTCGACCTTGGCGATCATCTGCTCGCTCATGCGACCTCCTCCCGTCCGAAGAGCCCCGAGGGCCGGACGAGAACGACGAGCGCCATCAGCACGAAGATGACGATCTGGGCGTAGGTGGGGGCGTAGGCGATGCCGTAGGCCTCGACGAGTCCGACGAGGAAGCCCGCGACCACCGCCCCGAGGATGGAACCGAGGCCGCCGATGACGACGACCGCGAAGAGGATGATGATGAAGTTGCTGCCCATCTCGGCCGTGATGGCGCGGGTGGGGGCGGCGAGGACGCCGGCGAGACCGGCGAGGGCGATGCCGAAGCCGAAGACGGGCGTCACCCACCGGCCGACGTTGATGCCGAGGGCGCGGGTGCGCTCGGGCGCCTCGGTCGAGGCGCGCACGATCATGCCGATGCGGGTCTTCGTCAGGAGCAGTCCGACCGCCACGCAGACGACGACGGAGAAGAGGCACGCGAAGATCGCGTAGGTGCTGAGGTTGACGCTGCCGATGCTCACCTGGCCGCCCAGACCGGCCGGCACCTCGTAGGGCAGCCCGGAGACGCCGTAGCGCTGCTTGACCGCCTCGACGAGGACCAGGGTCAGGCCGAAGGTGAGCAGGAAGTTGTAGAGCGGGTCGAGCGCGAGGAGCCAGCGCACGAGCAGCCGCTCCATGAGGACGCCGAACGCGAACATGAGGATCGGCACGACGACGAGCGCGACCCAGAAGCCGACGTGCAGCTCACCGAGCAGCACCGCGGAGATGACGGCGCCGAGCATGTAGCAGGCGCCGTGGGAGAAGTTGACGACCCCGAGGACGCCGAAGATGACGGCGAGGCCCAGCGCCGACAGCGCGTAGAAGCCGCCGGCGGCGAGCCCCTGGAGGGTGTACTGGATGAATTCGCTCATGTCTCTCGCTCGGTTCGCGGTCGATCGGGGAAACCCGGGTGCAGCCGGCGCTCTGCGCCGGAATGCCGTCCGGCGGCGTCCTCGTGGGAGGCCACCGGACGGCATACGTGCCCGTCGGGAGGCCGGCTCAGCTCATCGAGCAGGCGGGGTTCGGCTCGCCGTAGGCCTCGGCGGCCGGGATCGTCTTGACGATGTCCTCGTAGTCCCAGTCCTCGGGCGCCGAGCTCTTGACCTTGGCGAGGTAGACGTCGTGGACGACGGCGTGGTCGGCCTTGCGGACCTCGCCGTTGCGCAGGAAGAGGTCGTCGATCTTCTTGCCCTCGAGCTGGGCCACGACGGCGTCCGCGTTGTCGGTGCCGGCGGCCTGGACGGCCTCGAGGTAGTTCATCGCGGCCGAGTAGTTGGCGGCGTGCGCGAAGGACGGGCGGGTGTTCGTCTTGGCCTTGAACCGGTCGGCCCACGCCTTGTTCTTGGCATCGAAGTTCCAGTACCACGGGTCAGTGAACTGGGTGCCGGCGAACTGGTCGACCCCGAGGGAGTGGATGTCGGTGATGAACATGAGCCCCACGGCGAGGGTCACCTTGCCCCGCAGCGGGCTCTGGTTGAACTGCTTGACGAAGTTGATGAGGTCGCCGCCGGCGTGCATCGAGCCGATGACCTTGGGGTTGCCCTCACCGGCCTTGGTGAGGAAGGTGGCGAAGTTATCGCTGGGGAACGGCGAGGCGATCGACTGGCCCACCGTGCCACCGTCCGCGGTGATCACCTTGGTGAAGGACTTGTTCATGTCCTGTCCGAAGGCGTAGTCGGGGCAGACGATGTTCCAGCTCGTTCCGCCGGCCTTGGTGATCGCCCCTGCGGTGCCCCGGGCCAGCACGCCGGTGTTGTACGCCCAGTGGAAGGTGTACTTGTTGCAGCTGGCACCCGTCAGGGCGGTGGAGCCGGCCCCGATGTTGATGTAGAGCTTCTTGTGGTTCTTGGCCTGCGTGGCGACGGCGAGTGCGGCCGCCGAGTTGGGCACGTCGAGGATGACGTCGGCCTTCTGCCGGTCGTACATCTCCTGCGCCTTGGAGTTGGCGATGTCGGCCTTGTTCTGGTGGTCGGCCTGCACGATCTCGATGTCCTTGGCGACGGCCTTGTCGCCGTACTTCGCCTTGTAGTCGTCGATGGCCATCTGGATGGCGACACCGGAGTTGGGGCCCGAGAGGTCCTTGTAGACGCCGGACTGGTCGTTGAGCAGCCCGATGACGACCTTGTCGTCGGTGAGCTTGCTCGAGCCGCTCGACTGCGGGCCGCCGGCCCCTCCGCACGCGGCGAGCGCGAGCGACGCGGTCGCCGTGATGGCGACGGCGCCTAGGACTGTCCTGCTACGCATGTCTGCTCCTGGTGTGTGACGAGATGTGACGGGGTGTGACGGTGTGACGGGTGCGCCGAGGGCGCGGTGGGTCTGGCCGTTCGTCCCGGAGGGGCGCACGGGCTGACCGGACGGAGGCGGTGGAGGGCTCGGGCGGTTACATGCCGAGGTAGGTGAGCAGCTCGCCCTCACGGGCGCGGAAGTCGTCGTTGCCGAGGTGCTCGACGACCTTCCCCTGGGCGAGCAGGTAGTGGCGGTCGGCCACCGTGGAGGCGAACTTGACGTTCTGCTCGACGAGCAGGACGGCCACGCCGTGGCCCTTGATCTCGCGGATGATCTCGCCGATGCGCTGGACGATGACCGGGGCCAGCCCCTCGCTGGGCTCGTCGAGCAGGAGCAGGCGTGAGCCCATCCGCAGCACGCGGGCCATGGCGAGCATCTGCTGCTCGCCGCCCGAGAGCTTGGTGCCCGGGAAGTCCCGTCGCTCGTGCAGCACCGGGAAGAACTCGTAGACCTTCTCGAGCGACCACGCGTCGGCGTGCACGACCGGCGGCAGCAGGAGGTTCTCGGCGACGGTGAGGCTGGAGTAGATGCCCCGGTCGTCGGGCACCCAGCCGATGCCGGCGCGGGCCCGGGCATCGGGTGAGCGCCTGGCGAGGTCGGCGCCGTCGAAGGTCAGGGTGCCCTCGGTCTGGCGGTGCAGGCCCATGACCGAGCGCAGCAGCGTCGTCTTGCCGGCGCCGTTGCGCCCGACGAGCGTGACGACCTTACCGGGGGCGACGTCGATGCTGACGTCCGTCAGGACGCGGGCCTCGCCGTACCACGCCGAGAGCCCGGCGACCTCGAGCATGCGTGAGCGGGTCTGTGCCGCAACGGAGCCCGAGGTCACGCTCGCGGTGCTGGTCTGTTCACTCATGGGCTGCTCCGAGGTATGCCGTGATGACCCGATCGTCGGCCCGCACCTGGTCGTAGGGGCCCTCCGCCAGCACCTGACCGGACTGGAGCACCGTGACCGTGTCGGCGAGCGAGCCGACGACGTGCATGTTGTGGTCGACGAAGACGACCGTGCGCCCTGCTGCGAGCTGCTTGACGAGCGCGATGGTCCGGTCGACGTCCTCGATGCCCATGCCGGCGGTCGGCTCGTCGAGGAGCAGCAGCTTGGGGTCGAGCGCCATGGCGATGGCGAGCTCGAGCGCCCGCTTCTGGCCGTAGGCGAGCGAGGAGGCCGGCGCCCCGGCCCTGTCGGCGAGGCCGACGTCCTCGAGCAGCTCCATCGCACGGTCCTTGAACCGCGCCATGCGGGTGACCGAGCGCCACCACTGCCGCCCCATCCCGGTGGGGCTGGCGAGCGCGAGCTCGAGGTGCTCGCGCAGGGTCATCGCCTCGAAGAGGCTCGTGATCTGGAAGGAGCGCGCGATGCCGAGCGGGGCGATCTGCTCGGGCGCGCGCCCCGTGATGTCCTGGCCGTCGAAGACGACGGTGCCGGACGTCGGCGAGAGGAAGCCCGTGAGCAGGTTGAAGAGCGTGGTCTTGCCCGCTCCGTTGGGTCCGACGAGGGCGTGGACCGTGCCGCGGGCGACCGTCAGGTCGACCTCCGAGACGGCGCGGAAACCGCGGAACTCCTTGGTCAGGGCCTTGGTCTCGAGCAACGGGGTACCCGTCAAGACCTGCACCTCCTCGTGCGTCGCGCTCCGTGAGCGGGGGTGGGCCGTGGCCACCCGGCGGAGCGGGCGCCTCGGCTCCGGCAATGGCTGGAACTGCGGGGAAACTTCGGCAAAGCCTAGGAGGGCGGCACGGCGAAAGGACGGTGGGGACTCACACACCTGAGTGGGTTCTGTGGGGCCTGCACACATGAGAGCGCGCACCCACCGTCGCGGACGCCCGGTCCGTGGACGCGACCCGTCCGCACCGCCGACGAACGGGAGGGTCAGTCGGGCGAGCCGGTCTCGAGCAGCCGTCGGAAGCCGGCCTCGTCGAGGATCGTCAGGCCCAGCTCCTCGGCCTTGGCGGCCTTGGAGCCCGCGTTGGCCCCGATGACGACGTAGTCGGTCTTCTTCGACACCGAGCCCGACGCCTTGCCGCCCCGGCTGATGATGGCCTCCTTGGTCTCGTCGCGGGAGAAGCCGTCGAGCGACCCCGTGACGACGACCGTCTTGCCCTCGAGGGTGCGCTCCACCGACTCGTCGACCTCGTCGGCCATCCGGACGCCGGCGTCGGCCCACCGACGGACGATCTGCTGGTGCCAGTCGACCGCGAACCACGCGGTGACCGCCTCGGCGATGACGCCTCCGACGCCCTCGGCCTGGGCGAGCTCCTCGGTGGACGCGGCGCGGATGGCGTCCATCGAGCCGAAGTGCGTGGCGAGCGCCCGGGCCGCGGTGGGTCCGACGTGCCGGATCGACAGCGCCACCACGACGCGCCACAGGGGCTGGCTCTTGGCCTTCTCGAGCTCGGCGAGCAGCGTGTCGCCGCCGGCCGACAGGACCCGGCCGTCGACGACGCGGTCGGCCGGGTCGGTCTTCTTCGCGGCCCTCGTGTAGAGCGGGACCCGTGCCAGGTTCTCCCGGGTGATGCCGTACTCCCCCGCGTGCGGGCTGTCCTCGGGAGGCGCGAAGAGGTCGCCCTCGTCGGTGATGACCCCGGACTCGAGCAGGGCGATGGAGCCCTCCCAGCCGAGGGCCTCGATGTCGAGGGCGCCGCGCGAGGCCAGGGCGAAGACGCGCTCGCGCAGCTGGCTCGGGCACGAGCGGCTGTTGGGGCAGCGGATGTCCTTGTCGCCCTCCTTCTCCGGGGCGAGCGTGGTGCCGCACGCGGGGCACTCGGTCGGCATGACGAAGGCACGCTCGGTGCCGTCGCGCAGGTCGACGACGGGCCCGACGATCTCGGGGATGACGTCGCCCGCCTTGCGCAGCACGACGGTGTCGCCGATGAGCACGCCCTTGCGCTCCACCTCGTACGCGTTGTGCAGCGTGGCCTGCTCGACCGTCGAGCCCGCGACGACGACCGGCTCCATGACGCCGTAGGGCGTGACGCGTCCGGTGCGGCCGACGTTGACGCGGATGTCGAGGAGCCTGGTGTTGACCTCCTCGGGCGGGTACTTGAACGCGATCGCCCACCGCGGCGCGCGGGACGTCGCCCCGAGCTGGCGCTGCAGCGGCACCTCGTCGACCTTGACGACGATGCCGTCGATCTCGTGGGCACGGTCGTGCCGGTGCTCCCCGTGGTAGGTCACGAACTCCTGGACGGCGGCGATGTCGGGAAGCACGCGCACCTCGTCGGAGGTGGGCAGTCCCCAGGCGCGCAGGGCGGCATACGCCTCGCTCTGGGTCTCGATGTCGAAGCCGCGGCGGGCGCCGATGCCGTGGACGAGCATGCGCAGTGGCCGGCTCGCCGTGACCTTGGGGTCCTTCTGGCGCAGCGAGCCGGCGGCGGCGTTGCGCGGGTTGGCGAAGGGCGCCTTGCCGGCCTCGACGAGGCTCGCGTTGAGGTCGGCGAAGGCCGCGGTCGGGAAGAAGACCTCGCCGCGGACCTCGACGAGGGCGGGGACGTCGTCGCCCGACAGCCGCTCGGGGACGCCCTCGATGGTGCGCACGTTGTTGGTGACGTCCTCGCCGGTGCGACCGTCCCCTCGGGTCAGCGCCCGCACGAGGCGGCCCTTCTCGTAGAGCAGGTTGATGGCGAGGCCGTCGATCTTGAGCTCGGTGAGGTAGTGGGCACCCGCCCCGACCTCCCGCTCGACCCGCTCGGCCCAGGTCTGCAGCTCCTCGAAGGAGAACGCGTTGTCGAGGCTGAGCATGCGCTCGACGTGGTCGACGGTCTCGAAGCCGGTCGCGAACGAGGCGCCGCCGACGTTCTGGGTCGGGCTCTCGGGCGTGCGGAGCGACGGGTACTGCTCCTCGAGCGCGTTGAGGCGGCGGATGAGCTGGTCGTACTCGCCGTCGCTGATCGTCGGCGCGTCCTTGACGTGGTAGGCGAACTGGGCCGTCGCGGCCTGCTCGGCGAGCTCCGCCCACTCCTGGTGGCTCTCGGTCGGGACCTCGTCGGTGACAGGCGTGGGGCCGGTGCTCTCGCTCACGCCCTCATCCTGCCAGCCGGCTCCGACGGTGCCCGGACCCGTCGATGACACTCCTCACACGCCGGCGACACCACCTGCTCTGTTCACCGGGCGACCCAGCGGTAACAATGGGCCCGAGTCCGAGCGTCGCCCCCCTGCGAAGGAGCAGAGATGACCAACCTCGCCGCCAACCTCGCCGCCACCGCGGCCCGCGTCCCCGACAAGGTCGGCATCAAGCTCGACCAGGTGGAGCTGACGTGGTCGGCCCTGCACCGGGCGGCGGCAGCGGTGGCCGGCCAGCTGCGCGCGGCGGGTCTCGAGCCCGGCGACCGGGTCTCGCTCATCCTGCCCAACGTGCCGGCCTACCCGGTCGCCTTCTACGGCGCCCTGCTCGCCGGGGGCGTCGTGGTCCCGATGAACCCGCTGCTCAAGGCGGGCGAGATCCAGTACTTCTACGAGGACAGCGGTGCCCGCTTCAGCTTCGTGTGGCCCGACTTCGCCGACGAGGCCGCCAAGGCCGCGGCCGAGACGGGCACGCGCCTCGTGGTCTGCGGCCCGATGGGTCCGGCCGACGGCCAGTTCGACGCGTCGGAGTACGCGGGCGAGCCGGTGCTCGAGCCGGTCGAGCGTGCCGACGACGACACGGCCGTCATCCTCTACACGAGCGGGACCACGGGCAAGCCCAAGGGCGCCGAGCTGACCCACTTCAACCTGCACCGCAACGCAGAGGTCACCTCGAGCGACATCATGCAGATCACGCAGGACGACGTGATCATGGGCTGCCTGCCCCTCTTCCACGTCTTCGGCCTCACCTGCGGCCTCAACACCTCGGTGCAGCAGGGGTGCACGTTGACGCTCATCCCCCGCTTCGACCCGGCCAAGGCCATCGAGGTGCTGGGGCGCGACCACGTGACCATCTTCCAGGGCGTGCCGACGATGTATGCCGCGATCCTCAACCACCCGGACGCCGACCACGCCGACACGAGCAGCCTGCGCACGTGCGCGTCCGGGGGGTCGGCCATGCCGGAAGCCGTCATGAAGGCCTTCGAGGAGAAGTTCCACTGCCAGATCCTCGAGGGCTACGGCCTGTCGGAGACCTCTCCCGTCGCGTCCTTCAACATGCCCGACAAGCCGACCAAGCCGGGCACGATCGGCCGGGCCATCCCCGGCTGCGAGATGAAGCTCGTCGACATCGAGGGCAACGACACGCCCGCGGGCGGCATCGGCGAGATCGCGATCCGCGGCGAGAACATCATGAAGGGCTACTGGAACCGGCCGGAGGCCACCAACGAGGCCATCCCGGACGGCTGGTTCCGCTCCGGTGACCTCGCGACCGTCGACGACGACGGCTACTACACGATCGTCGACCGCAAGAAGGACATGATCATCCGCGGTGGGATGAACGTCTACCCGCGCGAGGTCGAGGAGGTGCTCTACACCCACCCCGACGTCCTCGAGGCCGCGGTCGTGGGCGTGCCGGACGAGCTCATGGGCGAGGAGGTCGGGGCAGCCGTCGTGCTCCGGCCCGGCTCGACCGCGACGCTCGAGGACGTCCAGACCTACGTCAAGGAGCGCCTCGCCGCCTACAAGTACCCCCGCCGCATCTGGACCCTCGGTGAGCTGCCCAAGGGCCCCACGGGCAAGATCCTGCGCCGTGAGGTGCGGCCGGTGGAGGCCCCCTGACGGACCGGTCCCGCATCGCGACACGCGAGCGTTTGGACTCGCCGTTGGTTTTGGAGTATTGGCATGCATCGGTGACACTGGTGCAGGGTCACTATCGACGTGCCGCACCCCGTCCCGACCCGGGGCGCCCGGCGTCACGTCTGCGAAGGGTATTCACGCGTGAAGTCGAGCATCCGTTCCGCCGTAGTCTCCGGGATGGCCGTCGTGGCCATGCTGGGCGTCACGGCCTGCAACGCGACCGCAACGGCTGAGAACGGCAAGCCTGCGAGCTCCTCGGCTGCCTCCGACGGCACCGGCTCGGCCTCGCCGTCCCCCACGCCGACCACCGACCCCGTCGTCTTCACGACGACACCGGCAGCGGGCGCGGAGGACGTCGCCGTCAGCACCCGGGTCACCGCCTCGGCGCAGAAGGGCACCCTGACCAAGGCGTCGCTGTCCTACCTCAGCAAGAAGGGCAACCGCATCCCCGTCGACGGCACGCTCCAGGGCGGCACGTGGACGGCGGGCGACCTGCTCGAGCCGGGCGTCAAGTACACCCTCGCCATGCAGGCCAAGGACACCGACGGCAAGGTCGTCGACACGACGAAGACGTTCAGCACGGCCAACCTCACCCTCGACGACCAGATCGACGTGGCGGTCTCGCCGCGCGACGGCGGCACGGTCGGCATCGGCCTGCCGGTCGTCGTGCGCTTCGACCTTCCCGTCGTGGACAAGGCGAGCTTCGAGAGGAACATGACCGTCACCGCGACGCCGGCGCAGTCGGGCTCCTGGTACTGGCTCAGCTCGCGCGAGGTGCACTGGCGCCCCAAGACGTACTGGAAGGCCGGCTCCAAGGTGCACGTCGAGGCCAAGCTCAACGGCGTGCCCGCCGGCGGCGGACGCTTCGGCCAGAAGACGCAGGTCTCCGACTTCACCATCGGCCGGTCGGTCATCGCGAAGGTCAACCTCAAGACCGACCAGATGGACGTCATGATCGACGGCAAGCTGGCCAAGCGCATCCCCGTCACTGGCGGCCGCCCGGGGTTCATCACGCGCTCGGGCACCAAGGTCATCATGGACAAGCAGATGAACATCACCATGAAGGCCGAGACGATCGGGCTGAAGAAGAACGACCCGAACTACTACGCCGACACCAAGGTCAAGTACGCCATGCGTGTCACCAACTCCGGTGAGTTCCTGCACTCGGCGCCGTGGTCGGTGGCCGACCAGGGCCACCGCAACGTCAGCCACGGCTGCACGGGCATGAGCGAGCCCAACGCCGGATGGCTCTACGACAACGTCATCATCGGCGACGTCGTCGAGACCACGGGCACCGACCGTCCGATGACCATGGGCAACGGCTACTCCGACTGGAACCTCAGCTGGGCCCAGTGGACGGCGGGCTCTGCGCTCTGACCCTCCCCCCACGCCTCGCGAGGCCGGTCCCCCTCGGGGTGACCGGCCTCTCGCGTCCGGCGGGTGGCCCGCGCTAGTCGGCGCTGCGCTCCTCGAGCTCGCGAGCGGTCTCGACCGCGGCCCGCTGCACGGAACGGGCCACCTCGGGCGAGGCCCCGGACAGTCCGCAGGCCGGCGTCACGACGACGTCGGCGAGCGACCGGAGCGGCAGGCCGGTGCGGGTCCACGCCGCGACGAGGTCGGCCGAGAGGTCCTGGGGGCGCGTGCGCCCGCCGTCGGTGGGCACCAGCCCGGCATGCAGGCGTATGCCGTCCTCGACCGCGACGGCGACACCTTCCCACTCGCGCGGGCGCAGCAGCGAGGTGTCGAGCGAGAGCGCGCCCACCCCGGTGGCGCGCAGCAGCGCGAGGGGCGGCCACGCGGCGCAGCAGTGCACGACGGTGGCCCCGTCGTGTGCGGCGAGCACGGTGCCGAGACCGGCGGCGGCGACCTGCGGGTCGAGGCTCGGCAGCCGCCCGAAACCGGACGAGGTGGGCAGCCGCCCGGCCAGGACGGTCGGCAGGCTGGGCTCGTCGACCTGCAGGACGATCTCGGCCCCGGGCACGAGTCTGCGCACGGCCGCGACGTGGAGGCGCACCCCCTCGGCGAGGGACTCGACGAGGTCGCGGCAGGCGCCGTCGTCGACGATGACGCGCTCGCCGCGCGAGAGCCACACGTTGGCGGCCAGCGTCCACGGCCCGACGACCTGCACCTTGAGGGGTCCGGTGTGCCCGTCGAAGGCCTCGGCGAGCTCGTCGAGGTCCTCGCGGAGCAGCGCCCCCGTGCGTGAGGCGTCACGGCCGGGCCGGTCGACGAGCCTCCAGCCGATCGGCTGGAGGTCGACGGGCAGCTCGACGAGCAGCCCCGCGGTCCGGCCGACCATGTCGGCACCCGGCCCACGCGCCGGCAGCTCGGGCAGGTAGGGCAGCTGCCCGTCGAGCAGCTCGCGCACCTGCGCGAGCGCGTCGCGCACGGAGGTGCCGGGCCAGGAGCCGATGCCGGTAGCGAGAGTCACCGCGCCAGCCTAGGTCGTGCCCCGACCGACCCCGCACCCCCGCACCACCCCCGGGGCGCCGGGCGCTAGCGTGACGACGGTGCCACCCGCTGACCTCAGACGCCGCGACTTCGGCGGCCCCGACGACCTGCGCGCGATGCAGGACCTCGCCTCGCGGCTGTGGTCGCCCTCGTGCCGCTTCCACCCCGGCCAGCTGGCGTGGAACCACTGCTCCCGACCCGTCGACCCGGACACCCTCGACGAGGGCGAGGCGGTGGCGCTCTGGACCGATGGCACCGAGGTGGTGGGCTTCGGGTGGGCCGAGGCACCGGACTGGCTCGAGCTCCAGGTCGACCCGAGCCGACCCGACGTCGTCGCGGAGGTGCTCGACTGGTTCGAGGAGGTGAGCGACGCAGAGGCGCAGTCGGTCCTCGTCATGGAGGGCGACATAGCTGAGCAGGCCCTGGCCGCAGCAGGATTCGCTCCCGAACCCGACGAGCCCTTCTTCACCCACAACTCGCTCGACCTCGTCGACCTGCCCCCGGTCCCGGCCATCCCCGGCTACCGCTTCCGCCACGTCGAGCAGCACGAGGCCCGCGAGCGGGCCGCCGTGCACGCGGCCTCGTGGTCCGACGTCGGGCCGTCGAGGGTCGACGAACGGGCCTACCGGCAGGTCATGGACGCCTGGCCCTACCGTCCCGACCTCGACTGGGTGGCTGTCGACGGCGACGGCGAGATGGTCGCCTCGGCCCTCGTCTGGCTGGACGAGGCCCGCGGCGCCGGGCTCGTCGAACCGGTCGGCTGCGTCCCGGCCCACCGCGGCCGCGGCCTGGCCGGAGCCGTGACCCTCGCGGCGCTGCACCGGCTCGCAGAGGTGGGCGGCGCCGTGGCCCAGGTCAGTCCGCGCGGTGACGACGGCTATCCCGGCCCCCAGCGGCTCTACCGCTCGATGGGGTTCCGTCCACGGGCCCGCACGGTCACGTGGAGCCGGTCCCTGAGCTGACCATGCCGGACCCGCGCTCGAGGCGGGACCCGGAGATCGTCGCCGAACCCACGACGCGTGTGCCGTCGTAGAGCACGACCGACTGTCCCGGCGCGACACCGCGCACGCGGCTCCGGAGGCGCACCTCCACACGGTCCCCCTCGGCCCACGCGGTCGCGGCATGCTCCTCGCCGTGGGCCCGCACCTGGGCGCCCACGTGGACGACCCCCTCGGGCGGCGGCCCGCACCAGCGGGCGTGGTCGCCCGTGATGGCGTCGACGCCGAGGAGGTCGGCGGCCCCGACGACGACCTGGTTGGTCTCGGGTCGCACCTCGACGACGTAGCGGGGCTCGCCGTCGGCGCCGGGCCTGGAGAGGCCGAGCCCCCGGCGCTGGCCGACGGTGTAGGCGAAGGCCCCCTCGTGGTGACCCACGACCTCGCCGCCGGTGTCGACGATGTCTCCCGGCGCCGCACCGAGCTCACGCGTCAGCCACCCCCGGGTGTCCCCGTCGGGGATGAAGCAGATGTCGTGGCTGTCGGGCTTCTTGGCGATGAAGAAGCCGCGCTCGGCGGCCTCCTCGCGGATCTGCGGCTTCGTCGTGTCACCGAGCGGGAAGAAGCAGCGTGCCAGCTGGTCCGCGTCGAGGACGCCGAGGACGTAGCTCTGGTCCTTGGCGCTGTCGACCGCCCGGTGCAGCTCGCGCCGCACTCCCCCGTGCCCGTCGTCGGCCTCGACCACCTGGGCGTAGTGCCCGGTGGCGACGGCGTCGAAGCCGAGCGCGAGCGCCTTGTCGAGCAGCGCCGCGAACTTGATCTTCTCGTTGCAGCGCAGGCACGGGTTGGGGGTGCGTCCGGCGGCGTACTCGGCCCGGAAGTCGTCGACGACGTCGCGCTTGAAGCGCGCGGCCATGTCCCAGACGTAGAAGGGGATGCCGAGCACGTCGGCCACGCGGCGTGCGTCGCCGGCGTCCTCGATGGTGCAGCAGCCGCGGGCCGACTCGCGCAGGGTCGCGGCGCTCTGGCTCAGGGCCAGGTGGACGCCGACGACCTCGTGGCCGGCGTCGAGCATGCGGGCGGCGGCGACCGCCGAGTCGACGCCCCCGCTCATCGCGGCCACGACCCTCACGACGCGGTCGCCTCCCGGGCGCGCCGGGCGCGCTCGATGGCGGCCGGAAGTGCGCCGATGAAGGTGTCGACGTCGGCAGCCGTCGAGGTGTGCCCCAGGGTGAGGCGCAGCGCGCCGCGGGCATCGCTCTCGGCCACGCCCATGGCGAGCAGGACGTGGCTCGGCTGCGGCACGCCGGCCTGGCACGCCGAGCCGGTCGAGCACGAGACGCCGGCGGCGTCGAGCAGGTAGAGCAGGGAGTCGCCGTCACAGCCCGGCACGAGCAGGTGCACGTTGCCCGGGAGGCGGCTCGCACCGTCGCCGCGGTGCCACACGCCCGAGGGCCGGATGTCGGGCGAGATCGCCATGGCACGGTCGATGAGGTCGTCGCGCAGGGCCACGAGACGCGCGGACTCGGCCTCCATCGACGCGGTGGCCTCGACGATCGCTGCGGCGAAGCCGACGATGGCCGGGGTGTCGAGGGTGCCCGACCGGACTTGCCGCTCCTGGCCGCCCCCGTGGGTCAGGGGGACGAGCGCAGCGCCCCGTCGCACGACGAGCGCGCCGACGCCGATGGGTCCGCCGAGCTTGTGCGCCGTCACCGACATGAGGTCGGCGCCGCTGTCGGCGAAGTCGACGGGCAGGTGCCCGGCGGCCTGCACGGCGTCGGTGTGCAGCGGGATCTCGAACTCGTGGGCGACCTCGGCGAGGGCGCGGACGTCCTGCACGGCGCCGACCTCGTTGTTGGCCCACATGACCGAGACGAGCGCGACGGAGCCCGGGTCGGACTCGATGGCCGCGCGCAGCGTCGAGGGCTCGATGACGCCCTCCGGCGTGCACTCGAGCCAGGTGACCTTGGCGCCCTCGTGCGCGACGAGGAAGTCGACGCAGTCGAGCACGGCGTGGTGCTCCGTGGCACCGACAAGCAGTCGCACGCGCGCGGGGTCGCTGTCGCGGCGGGCCCAGTAGGTGCCCTTGACGGCGAGGTTGTCGGACTCCGTACCACCCGAGGTGAAGACGACCTCGGAGGGCCTCGCTCCGAGGCATCGCGCGATCTTCTCGCGCGACTCCTCGACGGCGCGACGGGCGGCCCGCCCGGTGCGGTGCAGCGAAGAGGGGTTGCCCACGACCGCGAGCTGCTCCGTCATCGCCGCGAGCGCGGCGGGGAGCATCGGCGTCGTCGCCGCGTGGTCGAGATAGGCAGTCACAGGGCGATTCTAGGACGCCGGGCGACCCCGCCCCGACCGCCGCCGGCGAGGTGGGCCGGCCGACCCACTCCCCTCGGCGCGCCTGCGTGCCTATGATCGGCCCCATGCGTGGCAGGCACGAGAGCACCGGCGGCAGCCGGCTGTCTGCGCCCGCCACGCACCGTGCCGTGGCTGCGCTGACGTGCCCGGTCGCCGGCTACTTCGTCGCGCGCCTGCTCGTGCGTCTCGTGCCGTCGTTGCCGACGGCGTGGACGTATGCCGTGTGCCTGGCCGTCGCGCTCACCCTCGGCTGGCGGGCGTGGTCGGCCAGGATCGACCTGGGGACCCGGAGCCTCCGGGTGCACAACACCCTCGCCACGACGACGGTCGACCGTCGCGACGTGAGGCGGGTGTCCGCCTCCGGCCGCCTCGAGTGGCGCCGCGGTGGTGGTCGTCCGGTGCGGCTGCCCTCGGAGGCGCTGCGCGGGGCGTGGTGGACCCTCGGGACGGGCCGGACGGCATACGCCCTCAACCGCGAGCGCCTCGAGAGCTGGGCCCGTCTGACGGCCCGTCTCGACCTCGACAAGGAAGCGGCCTGACCACGGCTCCTGCGCCCTCGCTGCGGAGACGCCGAGAGGCCACGAACCGGTCCCGGTTCATGGCCTCTCGACGGTGGCGCGGCTCGATCAGTCCTTGGCGGCCTTGATCGCGTCGGTCGCCTGCGGGAGCACCGTGAAGAGGTCCCCGACGACACCGAAGTCGACGAGCTCGAAGATCGGGGCCTCGTTGTCCTTGTTGACGGCCACGATCGTCTTGGAGGTCTGCATGCCGGCGCGGTGCTGGATGGCACCGGAGATGCCGCACGCGACGTAGAGCTGCGGGCTGACCTGCTTGCCCGTCTGGCCGACCTGCGAGGTGTGGGGGTACCACCCGGCGTCGACGGCGGCACGGCTCGCACCGACGGCTGCACCGAGCGAGTCGGCGAAGTCCTCGACCTTGGAGAAGTCGCCCGCGGTGCCACGGCCGCCGGAGACCACGATGGCGGCCTCGGTGAGCTCGGGGCGTCCGGTGGCCTGCTTCGGCTTGGACTCGGTGACCTTCGCGCCCTTGGCGGCGTCGGACGGGGTGAAGTCGAGCACCTCGTCGGCGGCCGCGCCGGCGGCCTCCTCGGGGGTGGCCGAGTTGGGCTTGACGGCGACGATGGGCGTGCCCTTCGTGACCGTGGCCGACACGGTGTAGGAGCCGGCGAACACCGACTGCGTCGTGGCGACGCCACCGTCGGCCGCCTGGACGTCGACGGCGTCGGTGATCAGGCCCGACTCGGTCTTGATCGCGAGGCGGGCGGCGATCTCCTTGCCCTCCGGGGAGGACGGCACGAGGACCGCGGCCGGGGACTTGTCGGCGACGAGCTGGGCGAGCAGCTCGGCCTGCGGCACGACGAGGTGCTCGAGCACCTCGGCCGACTCGACGCGGTAGACCTTCTCGGCGCCGAAGCGGGCGAGGGTCTCCTTGGCGGCGTCGAAGCCGGCACCGACGAAGACGGCGGACGGCTCACCGAGACGGCGGGCGATCGTCAGCAGCTCCGAGGTGGTCTTGCGAACCTTGCCGTCGACGTGGTCGACGAGCACGAGTACTTCAGCCATGGTGCGGATCTCCTTTGCTGGCTGGGAAGTTCAGGAGGAAGGTCAGACGAACTTGCGCTCGGTGAGGAACGCCGCGAGCTTGGCTCCGCCATCGCCCTCGTCGGCGACGATCTCGCCCTGGGTGCGCGGCGGGCGGGCGGCGAAGGACTCGACCTTCGTCCAGGCGGCGTCGAGGCCGACCTGCGAGGCGTCGACGCCGAGGTCGGCGAGGCTCCACTGCTCGACAGGCTTCTTCTTCGCGGCCATGATCCCCTTGAACGAGGGGTAGCGCGGCTCGTTGATCTGGTCGGTGACCGAGACGAGGGCCGGCAGCGTGGCCGTGATCGTCTGCGTCGAGGCGTCGCCGTCGCGGCGGATCGTCGCGCTGGTGCCCTCGACGGTCAGCTCGGACGCGAAGGTCACGGCCGGCAGGCCGAGACGCTCGGCGAGCATGGCGGGGACGACGCCCATCGTGCCGTCGGTGCTGGCCATGCCGGTGACGACGAGGTCGACCGCCGACTCGCTGCCGATCTTCTTGACGGCCTCGGCGAGCACGAGCGAGGTGGCGACGGCGTCGGAGCCGTGGATGGCGTCGTCACTGACGTGCACACCCTTGTCGGCGCCCATCTGCAGGGCCTTCTTGATGGCGTCGGCGGCGGCGGCCGGGCCGACCGTGAGCACGGTCACCTCGCCCTCGCCGGCCTCGACGATCTTCAGGGCCTCCTCGACGGCGTACTCGTCGAGCTCCGACAGCAGGCCGTCGACGTTCTCGCGGTCGGTCGTGTTGTCAGTTGCGTTGAACGTGCGCTCGGCCTGGGCGTCCGGCACGTACTTGACACAGACGACGATGTTCATGGGTGAACGTCCTCTTCCGTTGCTGGTGGTGGTGCTCATGGAGCTGCCGGAGGTCGCTCCGGCACTGCCCGCCATCCTCTCACTGAGCGCCCGCTCAGTCCGCACGCGTCTGGCGTGACGCTCACCACCAGGCCCACCGACGGCGTATGCCGGGGGCGACCTCGCGCGGCGACGGCGAGCCTCAGGGGTGGTCGGCGCCGCGCCGAAACCGTTTGTCCACGAGGGTTCCCGGTGCGCAGGATGGGGCCATGTCATTCGCCCCGACCCGTCCCGTCCCGTCCCGTGTCGCCCTCGTCACCGGGGTCGGGAGGCGGCGGTCGATCGGCGCGGAGCTGGCCCTCGGCCTCGCGGCCGACGGCTGGGACCTCGCGCTCGGCCACTGGCAGCCCTACGACGAGCGTCTCGGCTACGAGCGCGGTGACGACGACCCGGGGGCCGTCGCCGCGGAGTGCCAGGCGCTCGGGCGCCGCGTGGAGCTGCTGCCGGGCGACCTGGCCGACCCGGCGACGCCGGAGGCGCTGGTCGCCGCCGCGACCGAGCGGCTCGGTCCGGTGACGGGGCTCGTCATGTCTCACTGCGAGTCGGTCGACAGCGGCATCCTGTCGACGTCGCTCGAGAGCTGGGACCGGCACTACGCGGTCAACGCCCGCGCGACCTGGCTGCTGCTGCGGGCCCTCGCCGAGAGGCTGCCCCTCCAGCCCCCGGGCGGGCCGGCCGCGGCGCGCGTCGTGGCTCTGACGAGCGACCACACGACGCACAACCTGCCCTACGGATCGAGCAAGGGCGCGCTCGACCGCATCGTCATCGCGGCCGCCGGCGAGCTCGCCGACCGCGGGGTCCGGGCCAACGTCATCAACCCCGGGCCCATCGACACCGGGTGGACGGACGAGCGGATCCGCGCCCTGGGGACGGCCGAGACCCCGGCCGGCCGCCTCGGCACCGCGCGGGACACCGCCGACCTGGTCCGCTTCCTCTTCTCCGACACCGGGTCGTGGATCAACGGCCAGCTGCTCCACAGCAACGGCGGCTTCCGGACCGGCTGACCCGGACTCGCCGAGCCGTCAGACAGGCTCCACGGGCGCGGCCTCGAGGACGTGGAAGGCCGGCTCCTCGTAGGGGTGCGCGGCCCGGAGCGCCGCGACGACCGCACCGCGCAAGGAGCGGTCGAGGACGAGCTCGATGCGGTTCTCGGCGACCTTCTCGAGGTCACCGACGGCCCCGATCGTCGGGTTGGCGCCGTCCACCGGTCGGAACTGACCGGTGCCCGGGGTGACGAAGGCGCACTCCCGGTAGTCGCCCACCGCGCCGGCGCCGGCTGCGAAGAGCGCCTCGAGCAGCGTGTCGGTGTCACCGACGGGGACGTAGACGACGAGGACGTCGAGCGGTCCCCGCCCGGTGGGCGCGCTCACGCCTGCACCCCACCGGGACTCCGGCGACTCCCGCTGCGCTCGAGGCGGACCCACCGGCCGTGGCGCGGCGGGTCCGTCTCGTGCGGGACGTGGGTCCGGGTCATCGACCCTCGAACCGGGCCTTCCCGGGTCCCTGCTCGACGAACGACGTCATGCCGATCTCACGGTCCTTCGTCGCGAAGAGCGAGGCGAAGAGCAGCCGCTCGATCTCGAGCCCGGTCTCGAGGTCGACCTCGAGGCCCCGGTCGATGGCCTCCTTGGCGGCGCGCACCGCGAAGGACGCGGCACCGACGAAGGTCGAGGCCCACTCGCGCGACGCGGTGTAGACGTCGGCTGCCGGGACGACCTTGTCGGCCAGGCCGATGGCGAGGGCCTCCTGCGCGTCGACGAACCGGCCGCTGAAGATGATCTCCTTGGCGCGCGAGGCGCCGACGAGGCGTGAGAGGCGCTGCGTGCCACCGGCGCCCGGGATGATCCCGAGGAGGATCTCCGGCTGGCCCAGCTTGGCGTCGTCGGCGACGACCCGGAAGTCGCAGGCCAGCGCGAGCTCGCAGCCGCCACCCAGCGCATACCCCGTGATGGCCGCGATGACCGGCTTGGGGATGCGGGCGACCGCGCTGATCGAGCTCATGAGCGGCCCGGAGCGCTCGACCATGTCGGTGTACGACATGGACTGCATCTCCTTGATGTCGGCGCCGGCCGCGAAGACCCGCTCACCGCCGTAGACGATGACGGCCTTGACGTCGGCGCGCTCGGTGGCCTCGGCCGCCGCCGCGCGGATCTCCTCCTGGACCTGGACGTTGAGGGCGTTCATCTTGGGCCGGTCGAGGCGGATCGTGCCGATCCCGTCCTCGACCTCGAGCCGGACGAACTCGCCCATCAGGCGTCGCCGAGGGGGCCGGCGGGGGCGTCGTCCATCGGCAGCCAGGACTGGAAGAAGAAGCCGACGCTCTGCAGGATGTGGTTGACCGACAGCGGCACGAGGATGTCGAGGTCGGCGTTCGGGGTGATGACGTGCTCGGCCGAGACGACGAGGCTCTCCTGGACGAGCGAGAGCTTGACGATGTTGAGCTGCATCGTCAGGTCGTTGCAGCGGGCGAGCCGCTCGTTGCGGTCGGGCGACACCGGGTCGGCCAGCTGCCACTGGCCGAAGAAGCGGACGAGGGCCAGGTCGCCCTCGGCCACGCGGGCGAAGAGCGTCGTGCTCGTGCCCTGGTCGTCCACGATGGCGAACTCGAGGTCGCCGTCGCCGTCGATGCTCGCCTCGATGCCGAGGCCCTTCAGGACCTCGAGGATGCGGTCGCGCACCGGGGCGTCGCCGGCCGGGACGCCGTTGGGGGTGGGGCCGGCATCGGGCGTGCTCGGCATGAAGTTGGGCAGCGAAGTCGGATCGGTCATGCGTCCAACCGTAACGAGCCTGCGCGGCGAGGTCGATCCGGCCCGGGGGTGGCCTGGACCACCCCCTACGCTCAGACACATGTGCCCGCCCCAGCCCGCGACGCCCGACCTGCCTCCGGAGCTCGGGGCCTCGCTGACCGCGGACGGCGCCCAGTTCTGCGTCTACGCCGGTCACGCCCGCTCGGTCGAGGTCTGCCTGTTCGACGAGGGTGACGACGGCGCGACGACGGAGCGGCGGGTCCGCCTGAGCCACCGCGCCCACGGCACGTGGTTCGACACCGTCCCCGGGGTCGTGGCCGGGCAGCGCTACGCCTTCCGCGTCGACGGCGACTGGGACCCCGACCGCTCGCTGCTGCACAACCCCGCCAAGCTGTTGCTGGACCCCTACGCGCGTGCCGTCGAGGGTGGGGTGCACCTCGACCCGGCGCTCTACGCGCACCGGGTCGGTCCCGACCTCCGCGGCGACCTCTGGGTCCGCGACGACCGCGACTCGGCCCCCTTCATGCCGCGCTGCGTCGTCGTCGAGGACGAGTTCGACTGGGGTTCCGACGACTTCCCGCGGCGCTCGCTCACCGAGTCGCTCGTCTACGAGGTGCACGTCAAGAACGCGACGAAGCTGCACCCCGGCGTGCCCGAGGAGCTTCGCGGGACGTATGCCGGCCTGGCCCACCCCGCGTTCGTCGAGCACCTCCTGCGGCTGGGCGTCACGGCGGTCGAGCTGCTGCCGGTCCACACCTTCACGCACGAGCCCGACCTCGTGCTGCGGGGACTGTCCAACCACTGGGGCTACAACACCCTCGGCTTCTTCGCGCCACACGCGGCGTACGCCTCGACGGCCGACCCGCAGGGCGCCCTCGACGAGTTCAAGGCCATGGTGAAGGACCTCCACGCGGCCGGCATCGAGGTGCTGCTCGACGTCGTCTACAACCACACGGCGGAGAACTCCCGGGACGGCATGACCCTCTCGTGGCGCGGCCTCGACCAGCGGGCCTACTACCGCGTCGACGGACGCGGTCGCGACATCGACGTGACGGGCTGCGGCAACACCCTCGACCTGACCCACCCCGTCGTCGCCCGGATGGTGCTGGACTCGCTGCGCTACTGGGTGCAGGAGTGCCACGTCGACGGCTTCCGCTTCGACCTCGCCGTCGCCCTCGGGCGGGGCAAGGACGACGGCTACGACCGCGACCACCCCTTCCTCGTCGCGCTGCGCACCGACCCGGTGCTCTCGCGCACCAAGCTCATCGCGGAGCCGTGGGACCTCGGCCTCCACGGCTGGCGCACCGGGCAGTTCCCGCCGCCCTTCTCGGAGTGGAACGACCGCTACCGCGACGCGACGCGAACCTTCTGGCTGCGCGACCTCGCCGCCTCCGCGACGGGCGGGGTCGGCCACGGCGTGCGTGAGCTGGCCACCCGGCTCGCCGGCTCCCAGGACCTCTTCGACCGCCACGACCGGGGCACCATCGCGTCGGTCAACTTCGTGACCGCCCACGACGGCTTCACCCTCGCCGACCTCACGGCATACGACACCAAGCACAACGGGGCCAACGGCCACAGCGGCACCGACGGCTCCAACGACAACCGCTCCTGGAACCACGGCGTCGAGGGGCGCACCACCGACCCCGACATCTCGGCGGCCCGCCGGCGCTCGATGCGCAACCTGCTCGGGACGCTCCTGCTCTCGACCGGCGTGCCCATGCTCAACGCCGGTGACGAGCTCGGGCGCAGCCAGCGCGGCAACAACAACCCCTACTCGCAGGACAACGAGATCAGCTGGATGTCCTGGGACCTCGAGCCGTGGCAGGAGGACCTGCTCGAGACCAGCCGCCACCTCGCCGCGCTGCGGCGCGACCACGCCGTGCTCCGGCAGCGGGCGTTCTTCTCCGGCAGGAGCATCCACGCCGACGGCTCGACCGACCTCGCCTGGTTCGCGGCGGACGGTGAGCCGATGGGTGAGCGTTGGGACGGGCCTGCCGTCGCGGTGCTCCAGGCGCTCTACAACGGCGTCGCGATCTCCGAGCAGTCGGTGCTCATCGTCGTGAACGGCACGGCCGGTGGCGTCGACGTGACGCTGCCGTCCGCTCCCTGCGCGGCGGCCTACGAGCTGCTCTGGGACAGCACCGACGAGCGACCCGCTCCCCCGGGCGCACCCGTCCCCGCGGGGCACTTCGTCGCGATGGGCGCGTCGTCGATGCAGCTCTGGCGCTGCGTCGGGAAGGGCTGACCAGCAGCGCCCCGGTCGGCGGCGTCCCGGAACGAGGAGGAGCAGGCGCGGCGCGCGGCACTCATGCGCCCTCGGGATGCAGCAGAGCCCGGCCCCTCAGCGGGACCGGGCTCTGCGTCGAGTGCGACCGTCAGGCGTTGCGCGCGAGACCCATCTCGGCGGGACCGGCGAGGCCCTCGTGCTTCGGCACGACCCGGACGCTGTAGCCGAACGAGCCCGTGCGCCGCAGCGGCTGGGAGCCGGCGAACTGGTGCCGTCCGTCCTCGTAGGACTCGACGAGGGCGAGCGGGGCGACCTCCATGCCCCACAGCTCGTCGACGTCGTTGACGTGCCCGTGGACGAGCTGCACCTCGACGTCGTCGGGCGACAGGCCGTCGAGCGTGACGTAGGCGCGCAGGTCGAGGACGTCCCCGATCTGCGGCGAGTCCGACAGGCCCGAGGGTTCGACGTGCTCGACCCTGACCTTCGGCCAGGCCGCGCGGATCTTCGTCTTGTAGGCGGCGAGGTCCTTGGCGCCGGCGAAGTCCGAGCCTCCGACCGAGCGACCCGCACCGGCGGCGGGGCTGTAGAGCCGCTCGGTGTAGTCCTGAACCATGCGGCTCGCCAGGACCTTCGGGCCGAGCGTCTTGAGGGTGTGGGTCATCATGTCGATCCAGCCCTGCGGCAGGCCGGCGGAGTCACGGTCGTAGAACTTCGCGGCGACGTCGTTCTCGATGAGGTCGTAGAGCGCCGAGGCCTCGATGTCGTCACGGCGGTCGGCGTCCTCGACACCGTCGGCGGTCGGGATGGCCCAGCCGTTGCGGCCGTCGAACCACTCGTCCCACCAGCCGTCGAGGATCGAGAGGTTGAGGCTGCCGTTGAGGGCGGCCTTCATGCCCGACGTGCCGCACGCCTCGAAGGGCCGCAACGGGTTGTTGAGCCAGACGTCGCAGCCCGGGTAGAGGTGCTGGGCCATGGCGATGTCGTAGTTGGGCAGGAAGACGATGCGGTGGCGCACCTCGGGGTCGTCGGCGAAGCGCACCATCTCCTGGATGAGCCGCTTGCCGGTCTCGTCGGCCGGGTGCGACTTGCCGGCGATGACGAGCTGCACCGGGCGCTCGGGGTGGAGCAGCAGGCGCTTGAGGCGCTCGGGGTCGCGGAGCATCAGGGTGAGGCGCTTGTAGGTCGGCACGCGGCGCGCGAAGCCGATCGTCAGGACGTCGGGGTCGAGGACGTCGTCGACCCAGCCGAGCTCGGCGTCGCTGGCGCCGCGCTTGTGCCAGGAGGACTTGACGCGACGGCGGGCGTCGGCGACGAGCTTCTCGCGCATGACGCGCTTCGTCGCCCAGACGGCCTCGGCCGGCACCTCGTCGATGCGGTCCCACGCGTCCTCGCCGGCGATGTCGGCCGTGCCGAGGTACTTGCGGGCGACGTCGTAGACGGCCCGGTCGACCCAGGTCGGGGCGTGGACCCCGTTGGTGATGCTCGAGATCGGGACCTCGACGTCGTCGAAGCCCGGCCACAGCCCGTCGAACATCTCGCGGCTGACGACACCGTGCAGCTGGGAGACGCCGTTGGCGCGCTGCGCGAGGCGCAGGCCCATGACGGCCATGTTGAAGATGCCCGGCTGGCCACCCTCGTAGTCCTCGGCACCGAGGGCCAGCAGGCGCTCGACCGGCACGCCGGGGATCGCGTTGGGCCCGCCGAAGAAGAGGTTGATCTTGGCCGCGTCGAAGCGGTCGATGCCGGCGGGGACCGGGGTGTGGGTCGTGAAGACCGTTGCGGCGCGGACCGCCTCGAGGGCGTCGTCGAAGGTGAGGCCGTGGTCGCGGACGAGCTCGGTGATGCGCTCGACGCCGAGGAAGCCGGCGTGGCCCTCGTTGGTGTGGTAGACCTCCGGCGTCGGGGCACCCGACAGGCGCGACCACAGGCGCAGCGCACGGACGCCGCCGATGCCGAGCAGCAGCTCCTGCTCGAGGCGGGTGTCGCCGCCACCGCCGTAGAGCGACTCGGTGACCTTGCGGGTCTGCTCGTCGTTGCCGGCCACGTCGGAGTCGAGGAGCAGCAGGGGCACCCGGCCGACCTGCGCCTTCCAGACGTGGGCGTGCAGCTCGCGCCCGGCGGGCAGGCTGACGGTGACGACGGCGGGAGTGCCGTCCTCCTCGCGCAGCAGCGACAGGGGCAGGCCGTCGGGGTCGAGCACGGGGTAGGTCTCGACCTGCCAGCCGTCGCGGTTCAGCGACTGCTTGAAGTAGCCGGTCTTGTAGAAGAGGCCCACGCCGACGATCGGCACGCCGAGGTCCGAGGCGGACTTCAGGTGGTCGCCGGCGAGGATGCCGAGGCCACCGGAGTACTGCGGCAGCACGGAGGTGATGCCGAACTCGGGGCTGAAGTAGGCGATCGCGGCCGGGGCGGCCTTGCCGGCGCCCTCCTGCTCGCGGCTCCACGACTGGTACCACCGCTCGTCGGTGAGGTAGTGGTGCAGGTCCTCGTTGGCGACGACGACGCGACCGACGAAGTCGTCGTCGGCCGCGAGCGCCGCGAGCTCGTCGGCGGACAGGCGCGACAGGAGCTTGACCGGGTCCTCTCCCGCCTGGGCCCACTTGCGCGGACTGATGCTCTCGAACAGGTCGCGGGTCGGCGGGTGCCAGGACCAGCGCAGGTTGCTCGCGAGGACGCCGAGGCCCTCGATGCGGCTCGGCAGGACGGTGCGGACGCTGAAGCGACGGATGGCCTTCACAAGGGGACAGCATAGGGGGCGCCATGACGGGTTCTTGCAACCCTTGCAGCGGGGTTTCACCCACCGGACGGACCCGCTCCGCCTCATGGGCCAAACGCTGCAACTTCGATACGGTCGATTCCGTGACTGGCTCAGCGAAGAAGCATCGTTCCGGCAAGCCGACCCGCGTGCGCACCGCCGCTCCCCCAGCACCACGACGCGACGATGCCACCCCGACCGCAGACACCGCCTTCGTCGACGACACGTCGGCAGGAGCCGTCCACCTCGCCCCCGACCACCCCGTGAGCACCCCACCGACCGTCGAGGGTATGCCGGGTGGCGCGCTCCCCATGGGACGCATCCCCGTGAGCGACGTCCGTCCCCTCGTCGACGGTGGCACGCGCCCCGCGAAGTCCGTCGTGGGCGAGGAGTTCACCGTCCGGGCCAAGGTCTTCCGCGAGGGCCACGACGCCGTCAACGCCACGGCGGTGCTCACCGACCCCGACGGCTCCGACCACTACTTCGCGATGCACAGCGACAACCCCGGCCTCTCGGAGTGGTCGGCCACCGTCTCGGCCGACCGCGAGGGCTGGTGGACCTACCGCGTCGAGGGCTGGTCGGACCCCTACGCGACCTGGGTGCACGATGCCGGCATCAAGATCGCCGCGGGCGTCGACGAGGACCTCATGTGCGCCGAGGGCGTCCGGGTGCTCCAGCGCTTCGCCGAGTCGGTGCGCGGCCTCGGCGTCGACGCGTCCGAGATCGACAAGGGCGTCCTGGCGCTCGGCGACACCCGCTCCCCCGCCGCCCACCGCTTCGGCGCGGCGACCTCCCCCGAGATCATGGGGCTCGCCTCGCTGGTGCCGCTGCGCGAGTTCGTGTCGGCCTCCCCGGCATACTCCCTGCTCGTCGAGCGCGAGCGTGCGCTCTACGGCGCGTGGTACGAGATCTTCCCCCGGTCCGAGGGGGCGCACCGCGACGAGAAGACTGGCGAGTGGGTCTCCGGCACGTTCCGTTCCGCGGCCGAGCGCCTCCCCGCCATCGCCGCGATGGGCTTCGACGTCGTCTACCTGACGCCGATCCACCCCATCGGCACGACGGCCCGCAAGGGGCGCAACAACTCGCTCAGCGCGCAGCCGGGCGACCCCGGATCGCCTTACGCCATCGGCTCGCCCGACGGTGGGCACGACGCGATCCACCCCGACCTCGGCACCTTCGAGGACTTCGACCACTTCGTCGCCGAGGCCGGTCGTGCCGGGCTCGAGGTGGCGCTCGACATCGCGCTGCAGGCCTCGCCCGACCACCCGTGGGTGCAGACGCACCCGTCCCTCTTCACGACGCGCGCCGACGGCAGCATCGCCTACGCCGAGAACCCGCCCAAGAAGTACCAGGACATCTTCCCCCTCAACTTCGACAACGACCCCGCCGCGGCCTACGCCGAGGTCCGCCGGGTCATCCAGGTGTGGCTCGACCACGGCGTGCGCATCTTCCGCGTCGACAACCCGCACACCAAGCCGGTCGCCTTCTGGCAGTGGCTGATCGCCGACGTCGCCCAGGAGCACCCCGAGACGGTGTGGCTGTCCGAGGCCTTCACCAAGCCGGCGATGATGCACGAGCTCGCCAAGGCCGGCTTCCAGCAGAGCTACACCTACTACGCGTGGCGCAACGCCAAGTGGGAGCTCGAGGAGTACGGCCGCGAGCTCGCCGGAGAGACGACCGGGTCGGCCTACATGCGACCGGCGTTCTGGCCGACGACCCACGACATCCTCACGCCCTACATGCAGTACGGCGGCCCGACCGCCTGGAAGCTGCGCGCCGCCGTCGCCGCGACGATGTCCCCGACCTACGGCATCTACGCCGGCTACGAGCTCATGGAGCACGTCGCACGGCCCGGCGCCGAGGAGCAGGTCGACAACGAGAAGTACGAGTACAAGGACCGCCAGTGGTACCTCTACGAGCCCGGCGGTCCGCTCGAGAGCCGCTCGCTCGCGTGGTACCTGGGGCGGCTCAACGACATCCGCGGCTGGCACCCGGCCCTGCGCTGGCTGCGCAACCTGCGCTTCCACGCCGCCGACGACGAGAACGTCCTCGTCTTCAGCAAGTCGCGCGTGCTCGACCGGGCCACGGGTGAGCGCGACACCGTCCTCGTCATCGCCAACCTCGACCCGCACGCCACCCGTGAGACGTGGGTGCACCTCGACATGGAGGCTCTGGGTATGGCCACGTGGTCGACCTTCGAGGCACACGACCACGTCACCAACCAGACGTGGGAATGGCGCCAGGACAACTTCGTCCGCCTGGGGCCCGACTCCGAGCCCGTCCACATCATCCACGTGAGGAGCCACTGACGCATGCAGGGCCTCAACCTGTCCCAGCCCGGCTTGAAGCACGACCCGCAGTGGTTCAAGAAGGCAGTCTTCTACGAAGTGCTCGTCCGGGCCTTCGCCGACTCCAAGGGCTCCGGCGCCGGTGACTTCACCGGCCTGATCAACCGGCTCGACTACCTCCAGTGGCTCGGGGTCGACTGCCTCTGGCTGCCGCCCTTCTACGCCTCGCCGCTGCGCGACGGCGGCTACGACATCGCGGACTACAAGGCGGTGCTGCCCGAGTTCGGGACGCTGCCGGAGTTCACCGAGCTCGTCTCGCAGGCGCACGCCCGCGGCATCCGCATCGTCACCGACTTCGTCATGAACCACACGAGCGACCAGCACCCGTGGTTCCAGGCGAGCCGCGCCGAGCCCGACGGCCCCTACGGCGACTTCTACGTCTGGTCCGACACCGACGACGGCTACGACGACGCGCGCATCATCTTCGTCGACACCGAGGTCTCCAACTGGACCTTCGACCCGGTGCGCCGGCAGTTCTTCTGGCACCGCTTCTTCAGCCACCAGCCGGACCTCAACTTCGAGAACGAGGCCGTGCAGGAGGCGATGTTCGACATCGTGCGCTTCTGGATGGACCTCGGCATCGACGGCTTCCGCCTCGACGCGGTCCCCTACCTCTTCGAGGAGGAGGGCACCAACTGCGAGAACCTCCCGAAGACCCACGAGTTCCTCGCCCGGCTGCGCGCCATGGTCGACGCCGAGTACCCCGGCCGGATCCTGCTCGCCGAGGCCAACCAGCCGCCGGCCGAGGTCGTCGACTACTTCGGCACCGAGGAGGCGCCGGAGTGTCAGATGTGCTTCCACTTCCCGGTGATGCCGCGCCTCTACTACTCGCTGCGCGAGGAGACGGCGGCGCCGATCATCGACGTGCTCGCGGACACCCCGGCGATCCCGAGCGGCACCCAGTGGGGCACCTTCCTGCGCAACCACGACGAGCTGACCCTTGAGATGGTGACGCCCGAGGAGCGCGCCGCGATGTACGGCTGGTACGCCCCGGACCCCCGGATGAGGGCCAACGTCGGCATCCGCCGGCGGCTCGCTCCCCTGCTCGACAACTCACGGCCCGAGATCGAGCTGATCCATGCGCTGATCCTGTCGCTGCCGGGGTCGCCGTGCCTCTACTACGGCGACGAGATCGGCATGGGCGACAACATCTGGCTCACCGACCGCGACGCCGTGCGCACGCCGATGCAGTGGACGCCCGACCGCAACGCGGGCTTCTCCAGCGTCGACCCGGGCAAGCTCTACCTGCCGGTCATCAGCAGCCTCGTCTACCACTACAACAACATCAACGTCGAGGCGCAGATGGCCTCCTCGGCCTCGCTGCTCCACTGGGTGCGCGGCATGCTCCAGATCCGCGGCCGCCACCCCGTCTTCGGGCTCGGTGACTTCGAGGTCGTCGAGGCCGACAACGAGGCGATCCTCGCGTTCACGCGCACCATGGAGGCCGACGGCAACGAGCCCGGCGAGTCGGTGCTCTGCGTCAACAACCTCTCGAGCCGTCCGCAGGCCGCGACGATCCAGCTGCCCGAGCACCTCGCGGGCCGCGAGCTCATCGACCTCTTCGGCGGCAGCGGCTTCCCGTGGGTCGCGAGCGACGGCCGGGTCACCCTGACGCTCGGGTCCCGCGACTTCTTCTGGCTGCGCCTGCGCGGCGGGGAGGACCACGGCTGATGGCGATCGTGCACAAGGGCGCGTCGATCGTGCCGACCAAGACCGAGATGGTCACCGAGTGGATGCCGCACCAGCGGTGGTACCACGGGAAGGGCCACGTGCCGCAGCTGCGGCGCGTCGGCGGCTTCCGCCTCGAGGACCCCGAGGGCGAGGTGGGCTGCGAGACGCTGCTGCTCGCCGACGACGCCGTGAGCCCTGCGGTCGTCTACCAGGTCCCCCTCACCTACCGTTCCGCACCCCTCGAGGGTGCCGAGCACGCGCTGCTCGGCACCATGGAGCACAGCGTCCTCGGCACCCGCTGGGTCTACGACGCGCCGCACGACCCCGTCTACGTGGGGCAGCTCATGGAGACCATCCTGCGGTCGGGCGTCACCGACGAGGCCCAGGCGTCGTCCGGCAGCAACGCCGTCGCGACGGGGTCCTCGACCGGTCACGCCGACGGGTCGGTGTCCTCGGCCACCGTGCTGAGCGGCGAGCAGTCCAACACCTCGATCATCTGCCGCATGACGGCGCCGGGTGGCGGCCCGGGCGAGCCGGTCATCGTCAAGGTCTTCCGCACCCTGCAGGACGGCGCCAACCCCGACGTCGTCGTGCAGAGCGCCCTCACCGCCGAGGGTTCGGACCGCGTACCGATGGCGATCGGCCACCTCTTCGGAGCCTGGGACTCCCCGGCCGACGGCTTGCCGATGCAGGGACACCTCGCCTTCGCGCAGGAGTTCATCCCCGGTGTCGAGGACGCTTGGCGCGTGGCGCTCGTCGCCGCTGCGTCCGGCACCGACTTCACGGCCCGCGCCCGCGACCTCGGCGTCGTCACGGCGCAGATCCACCAGGCCCTCGCGCACTCCCTCGGCACCCACGCGGTGACTCCCGAGGCCCGTGAGGCCCTCGTGGCCTCCATGCACGAGCGGTATGCCGCAGCCGTGGCCCTCGTGCCGGAGCTCTCCTCCTGCTCCTCCGCCGTCGAGCGGGTCGTAGCGTCCGTGCGGGAGGTGCACTGGCCGCCGCTGCAGCGCATCCACGGCGACTACCACCTCGGGCAGGTGCTCGACGTGCCCGAGCGGGGCTGGGTGGCCCTCGACTTCGAGGGCGAGCCGCTGCGCCCGCTCGCCGAACGCATACGGCCCGACCTCACCGCACGCGACGTCGCCGGGATGCTGAGGTCGTTCGACTACGCGGCGGGCTCGGTGGCGCTCGCCGAGACGCCCGTCGACGCGACGGCGTGGGCGGCGGACTGCCGCGCCGCGTTCCTCGACGGCTACGCCTCCGTCGCCGGGGCACCCGACGCGGACGCTCAGGCGCTGACCCGGGCGCTCGAGCTGGACAAGGCGCTCTACGAGGTGGTCTACGAGGCCCGCAACCGGCCCTCGTGGCTGCCGATCCCGCTCGGCGCCGTCGAGCGGCTCACCACCGAGGAGAGCACGCGATGACCACAACCTCCCACGGCCCGTCCCTGGACGACGCCGCCATCACCGCCTTCCTCCAGGGTCGCAACGGCCAGCCGCACGACCTGCTCGGCCACCACGTCGGTCCGGGCGGACTGACCATCACGGCCTACCGTCCCTACGCCACCCGCGTCAGCGCCCGCCTCGACTCCGGCGAGCGCGTCGACCTGCAGCACGTCCGTGACGGCATCTGGTCGATGACCTCGCCGGACTTCGGCACGACGCACGACTACCGGCTGCTCGTCGAGTACGGCGACGGCGTCGAGCACGAGCAGGACGACCCGTACCGCTTCGCGCCCACGCTCGGCGAGATGGACCGGCACCTCATCAACGAGGGGCGCCACGAGCAGCTGTGGACGGTGCTCGGCGCGCACGTCCGCCACTACCCGGGACCCCTCGGCGACGTCTGGGGCGTGTCCTTCGCCGTCTGGGCACCGCGGGCCAAGGCCGTGCACGTCATCGGGGACTTCAACGACTGGGACCGCCGCTCGCACCCGATGCGCGCCCTCGGCGAGAGCGGCATCTGGGAGCTCTTCCTTCCCGGCGCCCAGGAGGGGACGAACTACCAGTTCGCCGTCCGCGGACCCGACGAGCTCGTCCGGCTCAAGAGCGACCCCATGGCGCGCATGACGGAGGTCGCGCCCAAGCAGGCCGCCATCGTCACCGAGACGCACTACGCGTGGGGTGACGACGCGTGGATGGAGCGCCGCCGCACGAGCAACGCCCACCAGGGCCCCATGAGCATCTACGAGGTGCACCTCGGGTCGTGGCGCCAGGAGCTCGGCTACCGCGGTCTCGCGGAGCACCTCGTCAACTACGTCCGTGACCTCGGCTTCACCCACGTCGAGTTCCTCCCGGTCATGGAGCACCCGTACGTCCCGTCATGGGGCTACCACGTCACCGGCTACTACGCCCCGAGCTCGCGCTGGGGCCGCCCCGACGACTTCCGCTTCCTCGTCGACGAGCTGCACCGCGCGGGCATCGGCGTGCTCCTCGACTGGGTCCCTGGCCACTTCGCCACCGACGAGTGGGCCCTCGCGCGCTTCGACGGGCTGCCGCTCTACGAGCACCCGGACCCCCGCAAGGGATGGCACCCCGAGTGGGGATCGAACATCTTCGACTACGGCCGGCCGGAGGTGCGCAACTTCCTCGTCGCCAACGCCCTCTACTGGCTGGAGGAGTTCCACATCGACGGCCTGCGCGTCGACGGCGTCGCCTCGATGCTCTACCTCGACTACGCCCGCAACCCCGGCGAGTGGATCCCCAACAAGGACGGCGGCCGGGAGAACCTCGAGGCGGTCGAGCTGCTCAAGGAGACCAACGGCACCGCCTACAAGCGGGTCGGTGGCATCGTCACCATCGCCGAGGAGTCGACGACGTGGCCCGGGGTCACGAAGCCGACCGACCAGGGCGGCCTCGGCTTCGGCTTCAAGTGGAACATGGGGTGGATGAACGACTCGCTGAAGTACCTCGGCGAGGAGCCCATCTACCGCAAGTACCACCACGGCAAGCTGACCTTCTCGCTCATGTACGCCTTCGACGAGAACTTCGTCCTGCCGATCAGCCACGACGAGGTCGTCCACGGCAAGGGCTCGTTGCTGCGCAAGTCGCGCGGCCCGCGCGAGGAGCAGGTGGCGACGCTGCGCGCGTTCCTGGCCTACCTCTGGTGCCACCCCGGCAAGCAGCTGCTCTTCATGGGCTGCGAGTTCGGCCAGGAGTCCGAGTGGTCCGAGGGGCGCAGCCTCGACTGGTGGCTGCTCGAACAGCCGCTGCACTACCGGGTGCACAACCTCGTCAAGGACCTCAACGGCATCTACCGCAGCCACCGCGCGCTGTGGGAGCTGGACGCCGACCGCTCGGGCTTCGAGTGGCTCGAGGCCGACGACGCCGCCCACAACACCTTCTCGTGGCTGCGCTTCGGCTCGGGCGACCGGGCGACCGACGCCCCGGTCGTCGCCTGCGTCATGAACTTCAGCGGTGAGACGCAGCAGTCCTACCGGATCGGGCTCCCGCGCGGCGGGAGGTGGACGGTCGTGCTCGACACCGCCGGCTACCACCCCGACGCCCCGAGCAGCACCGGTCTCGTCGTCGAGGCCCGCGAGGAGTCGTGGCACGACCAGCCGTATGCCGTGGACCTCACGGTGCCGCGCCTGTCGACCGTCTGGCTCGTCCCCGTCGACGAGCCCGCGGCCCCCGCCATCTCGGCGACGTCCGACGGGGCTGCGACTGCGGCTCCCGTCGTCGGCGCCGCCACCGAACCCGTCGCCACGACCACGAACGGAGACCTCTCATGACCCACCCGCGCGCCGGTCAGCCCGCCCAGGCCGAGGACCTCGTCGACGTCGACGCCCTCGTCGGCGCCTACTACGACCGGCACCCGGACGTCGACGACCCCGACCAGCAGGTCGCCTTCGGCACGTCGGGGCACCGCGGCTCGAGCCTGCGCACGGCCTTCAACGAGGACCACATCCTCGCGACCACCCAGGCCATCGTCGACTACCGCGTCTCCCAGGGCTACGACGGGCCGCTCTTCATCGGGCGCGACACCCACGGGCTCTCCGAGCCGGCCTGGCGCTCGGCGCTCGAGGTCCTCGTCGCGAACGGCGTGCAGGTCCTCGTCGACGACCGCGACGGCTTCACGCCGACCCCGGCCGTCTCGCACGCGATCCTGCGTGCCAACCGGGGGAAGAGTTCCGGGGCAAGCGGTCTCGCCGACGGCATCGTCGTGACGCCGTCGCACAACCCCCCGGCCGACGGCGGTTTCAAGTACAACCCGCCGCACGGTGGGCCGGCCGACACCGACGCCACCTCCGTCATCGCCAAGCGCGCCAACGACCTCATCCGGGGCGGGCTCAAGGACGTCCGTCGGGTGCCCTTCGAGCAGGCCCGCGGCGAGGCCGGCGCCTACGACTTCATGGGCACCTACATCGACGACCTGCCCCACGTCGTCGACCTTGCCCGCATCCGCGAGGCCGGCGTGCGCATCGGCGCCGACCCGCTCGGTGGCGCGTCCGTCGCCTACTGGGGCGAGATCGGCGAGCGTCACGGACTCGATCTCACCGTCGTCAACCCGCGCGTCGACCCCCAGTGGGCGTTCATGACGCTCGACTGGGACGGCAAGATCCGGATGGACTGCAGCTCCCCCTCGGCGATGGCCTCCCTGATCCACGCGAAGGACGCCTACGACATCTCGACGGGCAACGACGCCGACGCCGACCGGCACGGCATCGTCACGCCGGACGCCGGCCTGATGAACCCCAACCACTACCTCGCCGTCGCGATCCAGTACCTCTACGGCGGCGCGCGTCCCGGCTGGCCGGCGTCGACCGCCATCGGCAAGACGCTCGTGTCCTCCTCGATGATCGACCGCGTCGCGAGCGACCTGGGCCGCACGCTCCTCGAGGTGCCCGTCGGCTTCAAGTGGTTCGTGCCGGGCCTGCTCGACGGCTCGGTCGGATTCGGCGGCGAGGAGTCCGCCGGCGCCAGCTTCCTGCGCCATGACGGCACCGTCTGGTCCACCGACAAGGACGGCATCCTGCTGGCCCTGCTCGCCTCCGAGATCCTCGCCGCCACCGGGAGGACCCCGAGCCAGCACTACGCCGAGCTGACCGCGAGACACGGCGACCCGGCATACGCCCGCATCGACGCTGCGGCGTCACGGGAGGAGAAGGCCAAGCTCGGCGCCCTCTCCCCCGAGGACGTGACCGCCGAGACGCTGGCGGGAGAGCCGATCACGGGCAAGCTGACCGAGGCTCCCGGCAACGGCGCCAAGATCGGCGGCCTCAAGGTGACCACCGAGAGCGCGTGGTTCGCCGCGCGCCCGTCCGGCACCGAGGACGTCTACAAGATCTACGCCGAGTCCTTCCAGGGCGCCGACCACCTCGCGCGCGTGCAGGCCGAGGCCAAGGACGTCGTGTCGGCGGCGCTCGGCGGATGAACGATCCCGACGAGTCCGGCCCGCGCGGCCGGCTCCTGCTCGTCACGGCGGCCCGGGCACCTGCCCGGGCCGCTCTCGCCGCGGCCGTGGCCACCCGGCTCGAGCGCGCCGTGCTCGTCGACGGGGCAGAGCTCGAGCTGGCGCTCACCGCAGGGTCGCCGGCGGGCTGGGACGACCCTCCGACCTCGGAGCAGTTGCGGCTGCGGCTGCTGCGCTGGTCCGCGGCCCTCGCCGTGGCCGAGACCTACCAGCTCGAGGGCTTCGACGCCGTCATCGCCGAGGACGCCCTCGGTGACCGTCTCGAGGACTTCCTCGACCTTGTCGAGCCCGAGCCGGTGCACGTCGTCGTCGTGCGCGACGACGCCCACCCGGCCACGCCGCACTGGGGGCTCTGGGTCGACGGGTCGGCCGCGACCGAGCACCTCGCCGAGGACGTCGTGACCCGGCTAGGCGACGCCCTCGTGCTGACCGCCGAGACGGACTGACGCCCCGGCGGGGCCCCCGAGCCGCCCTTATGGCGTGGTGACAGCACGGCCGAGACAGCACGACAGCGCCGAGCCACCCGTAGCAGGGTGGCTCGGCGCTGTCAGCGTGGCTCGGAGGCTCTAGAAGAGCGCGCTCATGAGCGACTTGCGTGCCTTGGCGACGCGCTCGTCGGTGACCCCGACGACCTCGAAGAGCTCGACGAGGTGCTCGCGGGCCTTGTTGCGGTCGGCATCGGCCGTCACCCGGACGGTGTCGATGAGGCGCATGAAGGCGTCCTCGACGTGGCCGCCGAGCAGGTCGAGGTCGGCGACGAGGATCTGGGCGTCGACATCGGTCGGGGCGGCGGCCGCGGCGGCGCGAGCGGCCTGGAGGTCGGCGCCCTGCGTGCGCTGCATGAGCCCGACCTGCGCGAGACCGAGCTTGGCGTCGGTGTCGGCAGGGCTCTGGGCGAGGGCCTCGCGGTAGGCGGCGGCCGCACCGTCCAGGTCGCCCGACTCGATGGCGTCGAATGCCTTCTGGTGCAGCGGCGGGAGAGGCTGCTCCTGCTCGGCCTCGTCCGTCGCCGCGTCCTCGCCGACGACGACCGTGCCGGTGACGCCGTGCTGGGCCGCGAGCTGGAGCACCTGGTCGATGACCGCGGTGATCTGGGCCTCGGGCTGGACACCCTCGAAGAGCGGCACGGGCTGGCTCTGCACGAACGCGAAGCTCACGGGGACGGCCTGCACCTGGAAGGCCTGCAGGATCGTCGGGTTGGCGTCGACGTCGACGGTCACGAGCTGGAAGCGCCCCGCGTAGCGGCGCGCGACCGAGCCGAACGTCGTGACGAAGTCTGCCGACTCCTGCAGGCGCGGCGACCACAGCACCATGACGACGGGGTGCTGGGCGGACGCCGCGATGACGTCACGGATCGAGGCGTCAGTGCCCTCGATGACGAGGCCAGCACCGTCCGCGGAGGTGGAGGCCGCGCCGGAGGCGGGGCCACCCGGCTGGACCGGACGCTTGAGCGATGACAGGTCGACGGCACCGCGAAGTGCTGCTGCGGTGAATGGCTGGTGACTCATAGATCAATCCTGCCTCACCGACCCGAGCCGGCGACGAGCTGGTCGGATGCGGCGACGATGCGCGCCTGTCCCGACGCGGGGATGACGATGGCGATGATCTCGTTGGAGGTCAGGTTGGCCTCCGTGGTGATCTGCTTGATGCCGGTCAGGAGCGTCAGGTCCTTGGCCGGGGTGAGCTTGACCGGGGTCCGCATGGCGATGGCGTCGTTGCGCACGAGGTGGGCGAAGACGATCGCGCCCTTGCCGTCCTTGAGGCGAAGCCCACCGAGGACACCCTTGGGCTGGTGGTCCTGGGTGAACGCGCCCTGGTTGTTGAGGGCTTTTGACTGGGCGAGCGCGGACTGGCGCAGCTGCTCCGAGAGCGGGTCGTCGGCCAGCACCTTGGTGGTGGTCGGGTCGGGGTACTTCACCGACGCGGCGAAGGCGGCGACGACGTCGTCGGGCTTGGCGCTGAGGCCGGAGCCGTCCCCGATGGCGGCCGAACCGTCGGACGGGGTGTCGAGCGCGTCGAGCTTGGCGTCGGGGAGCATCGGCGTCACGGCGGCCGCCTTGAAGGCGGCGCCGTCCTGGCCACCGACGAGGAGCACGAGGACCGCGGCCCCGGTCTTCTTCAGCGTCGTCTGCGCGAGGACCTGCTGCGGGTTGTCACCGCCGCGCGAGATGGCGAGGACCTTGACGCCGGTGGTCGCGAGCTCCGCGTCGGCCTTCTCCGCCGCGGTGCGGCCGGGCAGCGTCTTGGCGTAGGCGTTGGCCGACTGCAGCGCCGCACCGACGAAGGCCTTGTCGCGGGCGGCACCGCCGGCGGCCGAGGCGTCGAGGGACGACGTCGCCGCGGCGCTCACGGCCGAGGCGGCGGTGGTCTGCGCGGCATCCGGGGCGACCGCCGGGGTGCCGGGGGCTCCGGTGTCGTCGGAGTTGCCGGTGCAGGCGGAGAGCATGGCAGCACAGGCGAGCGCGGCGGCAAGAGCACGTCGACGGGTCGCGGTGCGGGGCATGGAAAAGCCTTTCGGTGACGCAGGAGGACAGGCCGAGCACGCTCGACCGCGACCCACGATACGCACGGACCGTGCAGGTTCCCCAATCGGCCGGAGCGGCTCGCCGAGGACATTTCCGGACGGTCCGGGCGCACTTCGTGCGGCAGGCCGCCGGCAATGTCAGGCCGGTCACGCTCCACGTCAGAACCGCATGACCGTTATGCGCAGTTCGTCCCGACCGCTTCAGGCGTGCCTGATCATCCTGACCTCCGGGGTGCCGGTCGCCGGGTGCACGTCGCGGCCCCCCTCGTCGGCGAAACCCCGTCGCCGGTAGAAGGCCCGCGCCCGGGCGTTGCCCTCGACCACCCAGAGCGTCGCCGCGCGCGGGCCGACGAGCTCGTCGAGCAGGCGGTCGGCGACGCCGGTGCCGCGGGCGCGGGACGCGAGGTTGACGGCATACAGCTCCCACGGGGTGGGGGCGTCCTCGTCGCGGCTCGGGCCGGCGCTGCCGAAGCCCGCCAAGTTCCCCGCGGCGTCGACGACCACGAGGGTGCGGGCCTCGTCGCCTGCCCCAGAGCCGCTCCCTCCCCCGGCCCGCGCGGCGATCTCTCGCCAGCTGTCCGCGCAGCGCTCGTCGCTGAGCCCGGCGAGGTAGTCGGCCGGCATCAGGTCGGCGTAGGCCTCCCGCCAGACCGCCATGTGGACCCGGCCCAGCTCGTCACAGTCCCCGACCGTGAGCGGCCTGAGATGCCAGGCGTCCTCAGCCATCCTGCTGGCGGCTGAGAGCGTCCTCGAGCCGTTCGAGCTTGCCGTCGAGCTCACCGGTCCAGCCGGGCCGGATGTCCGCCTTGAGCACGAGGCCGACGCGGGGCGAGGTCTCCGCCATGACGTCGCAGCACTGCTTGACGACAGCCATGCACTCCTCCCACTCCCCCTCGATCGTCGTGAACATCGCGTCGGTGCGGTGCGGCAGTCCGGACTCGCGCACGACGCGGATGGCGCGGGCGACGGCGTCGGACACCGATCCGGTGTCGTCGGCCGCGACGGTGGGTGCGACGGAGAAGGCGATCAGCATGCCCACACCGTATGCCGCGCCGGACCCGGTCGCGAGACCACCCGGTCGTGCACCGGCGTCAGAGCGCCTTGCTCATCGTCAGCGCCTCCTCGATGACCCGGAAGCCCAGGTCCTCGTTGATGCGGACCATCCACGGGTTCTGCTCGTCGTTCATCGTCCGGACCGAGCACCCCTATGGCGCATGGCGGCCCAGCTCGTCGAGGTTGGCGACCTTGACCGCCATCCCGAGCCGGTGGCCACGGTGCTCGGGAAGCACGAGGGTGCCCCACTGGAAGACCACGTCGGGTTCGCCCGACGGCACCGCGAGGTCGGTGTAGGCGGCGACGACCCCGGTCGGTCGGTGCACGGCCACCGCCGTGAGGAAGGTGCGGCCCATGTCTCGCTGGTGGTCGAGGATGGACTGGTAGTCCTCGACGGTCGTCGACTCCGGCTCGAACTCCACGTCGCCGGTCGGGGCGTCCAGCATGAGCCGGTTGGACGCGTCGCACACACCCTGGCGCAGCTCCTCGGGCACCCCGTCGACGTGCACGCTGAGCTCGTACGCGTCTCCCACAGCCTCGGCCGCCTCCCGACGGTGGCGATCCAGGACAGCAGGCGCCACGGGCAGGGGCAACGAGCGCACGATCTCGACGCTCGACACGGAATAGCCTCTGCGCAGGGCGAACTCGCGGTCGGCATGCGACTCGCGGTCGGCGACGGGGACGAAGACCTCCGTGAGCAGCAGATCGCGGCCGGCGTCCCTCGCCTGCTGCTCCGTCCACTCCACGAGGGCGTTGCCGACCCCCTGTCGTCGGTGCCAGGGGTCCACCTCGACCTGCGACCAGCACTTGTCGAGGTTCTCGCGCTCGGGGAGGTTCAGGTGGGCGCTGCCGACCGGTGACCCGTCGACGAGGGCGACCGCGCCGAGCCGCCGCTCGCCCGGGAACGTGAAGCGCACCAGCTTGACGAACTACTGGCATACTGCCTGCTCCGACAGGGGGACCCATGAGAACTGTTCTGTACGCGATCTGGCTGCTCTTCGTGGCCGGGGCCTGCTACTCGCTCGTCCGCGCCGTGCGCGGCTCCAGGCAGCACGACCGCCGGACCGCCGACTGGCCGCGTGTGCAGGCGACGGTGACGGGGAGCCGGGCCGGCTGGACCAGCGGCTTCGGCGGCACCAACCGCAACCAGCGCTTCTGGCCGAGCTACCGGTTCACCGACGCGACCGGTGCGGAGTTCACCGGGACGTCGCAGGACTCCACGGTCCCGGAGCCGGTGGAGGGATCGGCGCTCGAGGTGGTCTACAACCCGCAGGACCCGAGCGAGTCCTACCTCGCGGCGGACCGGACCAGGGCTGCCCTCGGGTGCCTGGTGCCGTTCTTCGTCGTCTTCGCGATCGCGTTGTTCTGGTTCATCGGACGCTTCCCGCTGTCCTGAGTCCCCCTGCCCCACCCGCGCCCGACGGTCGGGCGCCCGACTCAGGTCCCGAGCTGCTCCACCAGACGGTCCGCGGCGGCATACGGGTCGGTGCGACCGGCGACGACGTCGCGGGCGAGTGCGGTGACGCCCTCCCGGCCCCCGAGGTGCCCGAGACGGGCCCGCAGCGTCGCGAGCGCGATCGTCTCGATCTCGTCGGCGATCCGGCGCTCCCGGCGGAGCGCGAGCTCACCGTTCTCCTCGAGGTGGGCGCGGTGCTTGTCGAGCGCCTCCATCACCTCGTCGATGCCGACCTTCTGTGCCGCCACGGTCTTCACGACCGGCGGCCGCCACAGGCCCGGCTCCGTGCGGTCGCCGAGGGAGATCATGTGGCGCAGGTCGCGCACCGTCGCGTCCGCGCCGTCCCGGTCGGCCTTGTTGACGACGAAGACGTCGCCGATCTCGAGGATGCCGGCCTTGGCGGCCTGGATGCCGTCGCCCATGCCCGGCGCGAGCAGGACGACCGAGGTGTCGGCGAGGCCCGCGATCTCGACCTCGGACTGGCCCACCCCGACCGTCTCGACGAGCACGACGTCGCAGCCGGCGGCGTCGAGCACGCGGATCGCCTGCGGTGTCGTGAACGACAGGCCGCCGAGGTGGCCGCGGGAGGCCATCGACCGGATGTAGACCTCGGGGTCGAGCGCGTGGTCCTGCATGCGGATCCGGTCGCCGAGCAGGGCGCCGCCGGAGAAGGGCGAGCTCGGGTCGACGGCGAGCACCCCGACCCGCAGGCCCCGCTCGCGGAAGGCTCCGACGAGGGCGGTCGTCGTCGTCGACTTGCCGACGCCGGGTGAGCCGGTGATGCCGATGACCCAGGCGTTGCCGGCGTGGGGGGCGAGCGCCGCCATCACCTCGCGCAGCGACTCGTGCCCGTCCTCGACGAGGGAGATGAGGCGCGCGACGGCACGCGGCGAACCCGCCCTGGCCGACTCGACCAAGGCGGGGACGTCGACGGATCGGCGTGCCACGAAAGGGGACTCGTGCCGTCAGGCGCTCTTGGGCACGCGGACGATGAGCGCGTCGCCCTGTCCGCCACCACCACAGAGGGCCGCGGCCCCGACGCCGCCACCGCGACGCTTGAGCTCGAGCGCGAGGTGCAGTGCGATGCGCGCACCGGACATGCCGATGGGGTGGCCGAGCGCGATGGCACCGCCGTTGACGTTGACCTTGTCGACGTCGATGCCGAGCTCCTTGGCGGAGGCGAGCCCGACGGCGGCGAACGCCTCGTTGATCTCGACGAGGTCGAGGTCGGCGGGCGTGATGCCCTCCCGCTCGCAGGCGCGGGCGATGGCGCGGGCCGGCTGCTGCTGCAGCGTCGAGTCGGGGCCGGCGACCATGCCGTGGGCGCCGATCTCGGCGAGCCACGTCAGGCCCAGCTCCTCGGCCTTGGCCCGGCTCATGACGACGACCGCAGCGGCGCCGTCGGAGATCTGCGACGCCGAGCCGGCGGTGATCGTGCCGTCCTTGCTGAACGCGGGTCGCAGGCCGCCGAGCGAGGCGGTCGTCGTGTCGGCGCGGATGCCCTCGTCGCTCTTGAAGACGACTGGCTCACCCTTGCGCTGCGGGATGCTCACCGCGACGACCTCGTCGTCGAAGAGCCCGTCCTTCCACGCCTTGGCGGCCAGCTGGTGGCTGCGGGCGGAGAACTCGTCCTGCTCCTCGCGCGTGAAGGCCTGCTCGCCCGTGTTGGCCTGCTCGGTGAGCAGCCCCATCGCCTGGTCGGTGAAGGCGTCCCACAGCCCGTCGAAGGCCATGTGGTCGCGCATGGTGACGTCGCCGTACTTGTAGCCCTCGCGCGACTTGGTCATCAGGTGCGGCGCGTTGGTCATCGACTCCTGGCCGCCGGCGACGACGACGTCGACCTCACCGGCCCGGATCAGCTGGTCGGCCATCGCGATGGCGTTGATGCCCGAGAGGCAGACCTTGTTGATCGTCAGGGCCGGGACGGTCATCGGGATGCCCGCGGCGTGGGCGGCCTGGCGGGCCGGGATCTGGCCGGCGCCGGCCTGCAGCACCTGGCCCATGATGACGTAGTCGACCTGCTCCGGCGCGACGCCCGCCTTCTCGAGAGCGCCCTTGATGGCGAGGCCACCGAGGTCCGATCCGGAGAAGTCCTTGAGCGAGCCGAGCAGGCGCCCCATGGGGGTCCGGGCACCGGCGACGATCACGGAGGTGGGACGGTCAGCAGTCATGGGTGAAGCCTCTTCCGACGTCTTTGGGGGTGTCCGGACAACTGTAGTCGGGGCCGCTGCGCGGCTCTCGACGAGCATGACCAAGCGCACACGGCATACGCGGGCCGCATGCCGGGACGCCCCCTACGTTGGGACCATGAGCGCCACTCCCGACCCCCTCTTCACCCACATCGACCACGTCGGCATCGCCGTGCCCGACCTCGACGCGGCGATCGCGTTCTACGAGGAGAAGTACGGCATGACGATGCTCCACGAGGAGACGAACGCCGAGCAGGGCGTGCGTGAGGCGATGATGGGCGTGGGCGACTCCGGCTCGTGCATCCAGCTGCTCGCGCCGCTCTCCCCCGAGTCGACGATCGCGAAGTTCTTAGGCCGCAGCGGCCCCGGCATCCAGCAGCTCGCCTACCGCGTGGCCGACATCGACGCCGTGTGCGCCACGCTGCGCGAGCGCGGGCTGCGCCTGCTCTACGACACCCCGAAGCGCGGCACGAGCGACAGCCGGGTCAACTTCATCCACCCGAAGGACGCCGGCGGCGTCCTCGTCGAGCTCGTCGAGCCCTCGGCCTCAGCCGCCCACTGACACGACGACGGGATCTCCGACGCCGGCCCGGTGCGCGGCGAGCTCGCCCTCGGTCAGCACGACGAGCGCCGCCGTCCACGCCAGGGGCGCCGGGCCTGCGGGACTGCCGTCAGGGAGGACCTTCTCCGGGAGGCTGCCCCAGCTCGTGCAGTGGTGGCTGAGCCACGTCATCCAGTGGTCGGCGACGAGCGGGTGCCCGGACGCGGCCGCCGTGTAGGCGACCATGGCCGTCTCGGGGGTCCAGGACACGCCGTCGCTCTTCCAGTCGACGCCCGGCGCCAGTCCGCCGGCGCTGCGCAACGCCAGGACGGGGTAGCGGGCCCAGGCCCGTTCGGCAGCAGCGTCGTCCGTGGCGGCGAAGGGCGGCATGAGCATCGCCACCGCGGCGTCCAGCCCGCCGGAGTGACCGTGCCGCTCGTAGTCGGGACCGAACTCCGCTCGGATCAGGGCGCGCAGGCGGCTCGCGGCCCGGGCGGCCAACCCGGCCCGTCGCGTGTCACCCTCGGCGGCATACGTCCGGGACGCGCTCTCGAGGCCGGCGGCGGGCGGCGCGGCCGTGCCGAGGGTGACCCGGCGCTCGGACACCTCCCAGTAGTCCGGCGACACCTCGGGCAGGCGCCGGCCGCTGTCGGTCTGCGCGACGGCGAAGGCGAACGCCCGATCGCGCAGTGCGCGAAGGGCGGTCGGCAGCACCCGGTCCGCGCTCGCGGCCCGCACCCGGTCGAGCGACCAGAGGACCCAGCCCGCGCCGTCGGTCTGGCGCGGGCGGTCGTCGGGCGGCCCCGAGCCGTCCAACCGGTAGCGGGCCTCGAAACCGCCGTCGGGCAGCTGGACCCGGGCGAGGAAGCCCAGCACGCGGCGCGCGTCGTCGACGTGCCCGGTCTCGGCGAAGGCGGCGGCGACGAAGGCGGAGTCCCGCGGCCAGGCGTAGGCCCAGGGGCCGTCGGGTCCGGCTGCGACCGCTCCGTTCGGCAGGGTCAGCGCGTGCAGGTCGCCCAGCGCCTGGGCGGCGACGCGGGAGCGGGCGCCGGACGCGGGCACGGTGCCGTCCGCGAGCCAGACGGCCTCCGCCACCGGGTCGACCAGCCGGTCGCCGAGGCTCGCGGGAGCCAGGACCGACCTCGACCTCCAGCCGGCGTCGTTGCGCAGGACCGGGAGGGGGTCACGGCCCAGGAGCTGCGGGGCGAGGGCGCACCCCGCCGCGACGACGGCTGCCACGGCGCCCACCACGACCCGACGCACGCGCACCTCCCTCGACCTCGCAGCGACCTGCCCGTCCAGTTGCCCGTCCATGTGCCCGCCGACCTGCCCGTCGACCTGCCGTCGACCACCGTCGACCCGCACGTCGACCGGGCGCCCAGTGTGGCACGCGCGGGACCGGCACACCCGGGGATCAGGCCGGCGCACGACGGCCCCCGTAGCATCGGCTGCCATGGAGGTGACACGGCGACAGGCCCTGACCGGTGCGGCCGGTGCGGCTGTCGGGGCGGCGGGCGCGGTCGGTGCCGTGCGCCTCAAGGACCACCTCGACGAGTCGACGCCCCTGCCCTTCTACGGCAGCCCCGTCAGTGCCGTGCGGCCCGACCGCTCGCCGCCGTCCGCCGCGAGCGCCTCCGTCGTGTGGGGTGGCGACCGCGACCGGCGCCACGTCGCGCTGACCTTCGACGACGGGCCGCACCCCGACTGGACGCCGCGCGTGCTCGCGGCGCTCGCGGCCGAGGACGTGCCCGCCACCTTCTTCTGCCTCGGCCGCAACGTGCGCGACCACGGCGAGCTCCACCGCGACAGCGTCGGGCGCCACGAGCTGGCCAACCACACCTTCGAGCACCCGGACCTCGGCCGCTTCGACTGGTCCCGCTGCCGTGACGAGATCGACCGGACGAGCCGGCTCATGGAGCAGACCTACGGCGTAGTCCCGACGCTCTTCCGCCCGCCCTACGGCCACGTGGGAGGGGCGACGCTGCTCGCGGCCGCCGAGGCGGGGCTCACCACGGTCCTGTGGTCGGCCCAGGCGCGCGAGGACCTCGTGGCCGGCCGGCCCGACGGCATCGTCGACGACATCGCGTCGCAGGTGCGGCCCGGCTCGATCGTGCTCGCGCACGACACCGGGTCCCCCGACCGGCTCGTCACCATCGAGCGCCTGCCCGCGATCATCCGCCGGCTCCGTGACGACAGCTACACCTTCGTCACGGTCTCCGCCCTGCTGGCCGCCAGCGCGAGCGCCACGACCGCGAGCCACGGGTAGGCGGGCCACAGGGCGAGACGCTCCAGGCCGCCGACCCAACTCGACGCCCCGAGCCGCAGGCCGAACCCGACGGCGGCCACGAGGGTGAGCGCGCCGACCGCCAGACCGGACAGGCTCACGGCCGGCGGCACGACGGCCGCCCTTCGCAGCGCCTCGGCGGTGACGAGGACGGCGAGCGGCTGCAGGACGAAGACGGGCAGGGCCGCCACCACGTGCCACGACGGCTGCTGGTCGACGGGCACGAGCCCAACCGCGGCGGCCGCGAGGCCCGAGACGACCCAGAGCACCGCCGCCGCCCACGCCCACGCGCCCCGGCCGATCCGGGGCCGGAGCAGCACGGCACCGGCCGCTCGCAGCAGCCCGAAGACGACGAACGCGGTGTCCATCCCCACGTGCCACGGCGAGCAGACGTCGACGGGTGATCCGCCGTGCCCGGGCCCGCACGTGAGCATCCCGAGCGCGCTGATCGTGTCGTCCCTCAGGGAGTAGGCGGCCGAGGCACCGGCCGCGACGAGCAGCTCGACGAGCACGTAGGTGGGCTGCACCGACCAGCACCCGAGACCCGCAGTCGTCCGTCGCACGCGCCGACCGTACCCGCTCGACGGGCTCGTCCGACCGGACCCACGGACCTCCACCAGCACGGCCGCGAGCCCGTGGCCACGTGGCGCGACCACACGGCATACGACCTCGTGACGGTCCGTCGGACCACCTGCCCGGCCGCGGCCACGGCTCGTGACCCAGGTCACCTGTGGTGGCCGTCTCAGAAGGGGCTACCCGCGGGTCACGTCTCGCTACGTTCGGGGACACACCGCACTGGTTCGACACTGTCTCGACCCACCAATGACGCTGCGACGTAAGGACCTTCAATGCAGGCCATCCGCGACGCCATCCTCTCCGGCGACCGCACCCAGGAGACCTACGCGAACATCGAGATCCCCGCGACCTATCGCGGGGCCACCGTCCACAAGGACGAGGTCGGCATGTTCGAGGGGCTCGCCACGCGCGACAAGGACCCCCGGAAGTCCCTTCACATCGACGAGGTACCCGTCCCCGAGCTCGCGCCGGGCGAGGCCCTCGTCGCGGTGATGGCGAGCGCCATCAACTACAACACCGTGTGGACCTCGATCTTCGAGCCCGTCTCGACCTTCGGCTTCCTCGAGCGCTACGGCCGGATGTCGGAGTTCTCCAAGCGGCACGACCTGCCCTACCACGTGGTCGGTTCCGACCTCGCCGGCGTCATCCTGCGCACCGGCCCCGGAGTCACCAAGTGGAAGCCGGGCACCGAGGTCGTCGCGCACTGCCTCTCCGTCGAGCTCGAGGACGCCGAGGGCCACAACGACACGATGCTCGACCCGCAGCAGCGCATCTGGGGCTTCGAGACCAACTTCGGCGGGCTCGCCGAGCTGGCGGTCGTCAAGGCCAACCAGCTGATGCCCAAGCCCGGCCACCTGACCTGGGAGGAGGCCGCCTCGCCCGGCCTCGTCAACAGCACGGCCTACCGCCAGCTCGTCTCCAAGAACGGCGCCGCGATGAAGCTCGGTGACCGGGTCCTCATCTGGGGCGCCTCCGGTGGCCTCGGCTCCTACGCCACCCAGATGGCCCTCGCCGGCGGAGCCACGCCGATCTGTGTCGTCTCCTCCCCCGAGAAGGCCGAGATCTGCCGCGCCATGGGCGCCGAGCTCATCATCGACCGCAACGCCGAGGGCTACCGGTTCTGGAACGACGAGGGCACCGAGCAGAACCCGCGCGAGTGGCAGAGACTCGGCAAGAAGATCCGCGAGCTCACCGGCGGCTACGACGTCGACATCGTCTTCGAGCACCCGGGCCGGGAGACCTTCGGCGCCAGCGTCTACGTCGCGCGCAAGGGCGGCACCATCGTTACGTGCGCCTCGACCTCGGGCTACATGCACGAGTACGACAACCGCTACCTCTGGATGAACCTCAAGCGCATCGTCAGCTCGCACTTCGCCAACTACCGCGAGGCGTGGGAGGCCAACGAGCTGATCAACCGCGGACTCATCCACCCGACGCTGAGCAAGACCTACACCCTCGACGAGGTCGGCCAGGCCGCGCTCGACGTCCACCGCAACGCCCACCAGGGCAAGGTCGGCGTGCTGACGCTCGCCCCCGAGCCGGGCCTCGGGGTGACCGACCCCGAGAAGCGGGCGGCCTTCGAGTCGGCGATCAACCGGTTCGCCGACCAGTAGCCCGATCCACCCGTCACGACGAAGGGCCGGTCCACCGTCACGGTGGACCGGCCCTTCGTCGCGCGGGCTCAGCGGGCGTCGAGCACGCGCGTCAGCTGCTCCTCGGTGTCGTTCGCGAGCTTCTCGAAGACGAGCTTCATGGCGGGCGCCGCGAGGTTGGCCAGGCCGTGCATGTCGAGGTCGGCGTGGTAGGTGATCTCGCTGCCGTCACCGGACGGCTGCACCGTGATGGTGTCGGTGGAGGTCGCGCTGTCGTTGCGCCCCGCGAGCACGACCCGCGAGTCGGTCAGCTCGGTCAGCTCGTAGTCGAGCTCGGTCGTCACACCGGCGATCTTGGAGACGTTGTGCCACCTCGAGCCGACCACGACGGGGCCCTCGCCGACGCGCGTGCAGGACTCGGTGCCGGGGTCCCACTCCTCGGCGTTCGAGAAGTCTTTGAGGTAGTCGATGACGGCGGCCGGGGCGGGCCGGACGGTGAAGCTGCGGGTGACGCTGGGCATGGGTGCTCCTCGTGGTGCTCGGGTGCGTGGCCGCGCCTCTCACGGGCGCCGCCCTGTCCTCGTTCACGTGGTGCGTACCCGTATGCCGTGTCCGTCCGGTCACGCTGCGTGTGGTCACGCGTCCGCGGGCTGACACGCCACGGCCACCCCGGGCCCGTGGGCAACCCCTGCCGTAGGCTCGCTGGCGTGAGCATCTGGGGACGGTGGACGCGGTACCGCCGTGCCCAGCGCGCCCGGATGGACGAGTTCCGGGCCCGCGACCTCGGCTTCGACACCGCGACCGCAGAGGCTGGGCAGTCCACCGGGGGCCGTGAGGCTCAGCCCCCGCCGCCACCAGCCGGCCCCGAGCCCGGCGTCCTGGCCGCCGCGCTCCCTCTCGACACGAGCGACGCGGGCGCCCGGCAGGAGCCGCGCCGGCCCCCGACCGGGCCGACACCCGCGGAGACCGCGGAGACCGCGGAGACCGTCGAGACCGCCGGCGGCAGGCCCGGCAAGGGCAAGGTCGGCCGCAAGGACTTCGGCCAGAGCGGCACGCCGTTCAACCGGCAGTCGCCCTTCTACATCGGCTTCGTGGGCGCCATCGGGGTGCTCACGGCATACGCCGTCGTGCAGGCGGTCGGCCGGCTCGGCACCGTCATCACGCTGCTCGTCATCTCGCTCTTCCTGACGCTCGCGCTCAACCCGCTCGTCGAGGCGCTGACCCGGCGCAGCGTGCGCCGCGGCTGGGCCGTGACGATCGTCTTCCTCGGCGTGCTCGCCGTCTTCACCCTCGTCGGGTGGGTCGTCATCCCGCCCGTCGCCCAGCAGGGCAGCGAGCTCGCGACGAACGCCCCGCGGATGTTCGACAACCTGCTGGCCAACCCGTGGGTGCAGGACGTCGACCACCGCTACCAGCTCGTCCAGCGCATCCAGCAGGAGGTCAACAAGCGCGTCGCCGACGGCAACCTGTGGGCGGGGGTCTTCGGGGGCGTCCTCGACGCCGGCAAGCTCATCGCCACGGGCGTCTTCAGCGGCCTGACGGTGCTCGTCCTCACCCTCTACTTCCTCGCCTCGCTGCCGGCCGTCAAGCAGGCCGCCTACGCCCTGGTGCCGGCCAGCCGGCGCCCGCGCACCGTCTCGCTCGCCGAGGAGGTCATGCGCCGCGTGGGGTCGTATGCCATCGGCCAGGTGGCCGTCGCCGCCATCAACGCGTTCTTCGCCTGGATCATGATGAGCCTCATCGGCCTGCAGTTCGCCGCCGTGCTCGCGGTGGCCGTGGGCTTCCTCGGCCTGGTGCCGATGGTCGGGGCGACCCTCGGCGCCTCGGTCGTCGCGATCGTCGCGTTCTTCGACGAGCCGAAGAAGGCGCTCATCGTCATCATCTACTTCATCGTCTACCAGCAGATCGAGAACTACGCCGTCATGCCGCGCATCATGCAGCGGACGGTGGCCGTGCCCGGCGCCGTGACGGTCGTCGCCGCCCTCGCCGGTGGTGCGCTGCTCGGCATCCTCGGGGCGCTGCTCGCGATCCCCTTCGCGGCGGGCGCGCTGCTGCTCTACGAGGAGGTCCTCGTGCCGCGCCAGCGCCGGCACTAGGCAGCGTGCCGCCGCGCACGGGCGGATTCCCGTGGCCCCCGGGCCCGCTGCCGTGGCAGGCTCATCCCATGTCGATGCCGCCGACGACCCCGCCCTCGCCCGCTCCTGCGGCGTTTCCCCCCACGTTCGCGGAGGACGTCGTCGACCGGCCTGCGCGGGTGCAGCTCGAGGCCTTCGTCGACGAGCACCGGGCGGCCCTGCGGGAGTCGCTCGAGGGGCTGGACGAGGCCGAGGCCCGGCGCTCTCTCGTGCCCTCGGCGACGACCCTGCTCGGCCTGGTCAAGCACGCGACCTTCGTCGAGAAGGTGTGGTTCGACGAGGCGGTGAGCTGCCGGTCACGAGCCGAGATCGGCATCCCGGCCACCCCGGACGAGTCGTTCGTGCTCGACGACACCGACACCGTGGCCACCGTGTCGCAGGCGCACCGCGAGGCGTGCGAGGCCTCCCGTGCTGCAACGGCCGGGCTGGGGCTCGACGACCTCCTCCAGGGCAACCGGCGGGGCCCGCTGCCGCTTCGCTGGGTCTACCTCCACGTGCTGCGCGAGCTCGCCCAGCACTGCGGGCACGCCGACATCCTGCGCGAGCAGGTGCTCGCGGCCCGGCCCGACCACTAGCGCGACCCGGCACCGGGTCGTCGTCCGCTGCCCTGGCGCACCGGGTCCGACCGCGGTGCAACGGCGATCCCGTCCCGCTGCTCCAGGGCGGTCACGACGGCGACCATGTCGAGGGCGCCTGCACCGGAGTCCTCCGCTGCCCCGAAGAGCTCTCGCGTCACGTCGAGCAGCGGGCTCGCCGCCCCGACCGACCGGGCCGCGTCGGCCACGAGCCGGGTGTTGGTGTGGACGTCCCGGACGGCGGCCTGCGCGTCGAAGTCCCGCTCGAGCAGCTTGGCGAGCTTCAGGGTCGAGACGGCGCTCGCCATCGGCCCGGAGTCCAGGACCTGCTGGAAGGCGACCAGGTCGAGGTCCAGGGCACCTGCGAGGTGGTATGCCTCCGCGAGTCCCGCGACCATCGTGCAGAGGTAGAGGTTGACGGCGAGCTTGGTGCCGAGGCCTGCCGGCACGGGTCCGCAGCGCACCACCGTCCGGCACATCCCCCGCAGGAGCGGCAGCACCGGCTCGACCGCGTCCTCGACGCCTGCGACGAGGCCCACGAGCTCACCCCGCTCCGCAGGCACCCGGGACCCCGAGACGGGCGCCTCGACGTAGCGGCCACCGGCGGCCACGACGTCCTGCTCCAGGCCTGCCGAGAACGTCGGCGAGGTGGTACCGAGAGCGACGACGGTGCGGCCGCGCACCATGGCATCGAGCTCGGGCGTCCCGCGCCGCAGCACCGAGTCCACGGCAGCCTCGTCGGCCAGCATCAGCAGCACCACGTCGCACTCGGCGAACACGGCTGCCGGCGAGCCGAGGACCCGCGCGCCCTGCCACCCGAGGCGTGCCGCAGCCTCGGGCGACCGGTTCCACACGGACAGTTCGGTCCCCGCCCGAAGGAGATTCGCGGCCATGGGGGCTCCCATGATGCCGAGGCCGATGAAGCCGACTCGTCCCATGACCCGCTCCTCGCTCTGCCGAGAACGACTATGACGACTGTCATAGTCGTTGTTGGATCATGACACATGTCATAGTTCAGGGACAGCCCATCGACGCACTGCCAGGAGGCCCCTGATGCCAGGACCGGTCGGACACCGCGAGCGCCTCGTCTACGAGACGGCGCAGCAGCTGCGACGCGCGGGCGTCACCGCCACGGGGCTGCGTCAGGTCGTCGCCGAGGCAGGGGCACCTCGCGGCTCGCTCCAGCACTACTTCCCGGGCGGCAAGGACCAGCTCGTCGCCGAGGCGCTCGAGTGGTCCGGCTCGTGGGCCGCCGAGCGGGTCGTGCAGCACCTCTCGGGCCTGCGCCGCCCCTCCCCCAGCCGGCTCTTCACGGCCATGGTCGAGGACTGGGCGGCGGAGCTGCGCGCCCGGGACTTCGAGCGCGGGTGCCCGGTGGCCGGCGCCGTCGTCGACTGCGCCGACACCAACCCGGCCGTCCGAGAGGCGGCCTCGGCGGCCCTCGAGACGTGGCGCCGGCCGATCACCGAGGCGCTCGTGACGATGGGCCGCACCCGTCGACGCGCCGAGACCCTCTCGACCCTCATGCTGTGCGCGCTCGAGGGGGCCATCGTCCTCGCCCGCGCGCAGCGCGACACCGCTCCGCTGCGCCTCGTCGCCCGCGAGCTCGGACCGGTCCTCGACGCCTGAGGCGGCGCCGCCTCAGCGGTAGGAGTTGCCCGGCGGCCGGGCGTCGCGGCGCTGCCAGCAGCCCGTGTGCCAGTGGCGCCGGTCGCCGAGGCCGCCCACGCCCTCCGCCGGCCACACGACGACGTGCGGCACCCCCGGCGGGATGTCCTGCTGGCAGCCCGGGCACAGGTAGTCGCGCGTGGCGGTCGCCCCGCTCACGGAGCGCACCATCCAGCGCGTACCGGCATACGACTCCTCACGCGTGGTGCCGCCCTGGATCCGCGTCACGTCCAGCGGCACGTGCTCGCGCGCGTGCTTGCTGGGACGACGACGCGAGGGCATGCACCCAGCGTAGGTGTCAGGCGTAGGTGCGGAAGCCCCGCCCCGTCTTGCGCCCGAGGTAGCCCGCGGTCACGAGGTGCTCGAGCAACGGCGCCGGCGCGTAGCCCCGCTCGCGGAACTCGAGGTAGAGCTCGCGCTCGATGGCCAGCGACACGTCCAGGCCGACGACGTCGAGCAGCTCGAACGGCCCCATCGGCAGGCCACAGCCGGTCTTCATCGCGGTGTCGATGTCGTCGGCCGTCGAGTAGTTGGCCTCGAGCATCTTCACGGCGTCGTTGAGGTAGGGGAAGAGCAGGGCGTTGACGATGAAGCCGGCGCGGTCGCCGCACGTGACGGCGTGCTTGCCGACCGTCGCGCAGAGGGCCTGCACGGTGGCCACGACGTCGTCGGCCGTCGAGACCGTGCGCACGACCTCGACGAGCTTCATGACCTGGGCGGGGTTGAAGAAGTGCATGCCGATGACGTCCTGCGGGCGCTTGGTCGCGGCCGCGCACTCGACGACGGGCAGCGAGCTCGTCGTCGTGGCGAGGATGGCGCCGGGGCGGCAGATCTCGTCGAGGTTCTCGAAGAGCGCGCGCTTGACGGACAGGTCCTCGACGACCGCCTCGACGACGAGGTCGACCTGGGCGAGGTCCTCGAGACGGGTCGTGCCGCGCACGTGCCCGAGGGCGGCGTCGCGCTCCTGCTCGCTGGCCTTGCCGCGCTGGACGGCCTTCTCGAGGCTCTTGGCGAGAGCGGCGCGCACCGCCTCGACCTTGGCCTCGCTGCGGGCGACGAAGGTGACGTCGAGGCCGGCCTTGGCGAAGACCTCGACCATTCCGGTCGCCATCGTGCCGGAGCCGACGACGCCGACGGTCCGGACCGGGCGCGTGCCCGCGGCCGAGCCGTCGACGGCCCGGGGCGTCAGGGAGTCGTCGACGACGGCCGAGCTGCCCGGCGCGGCGTAGGTGTAGAAGCCGCGACCGCTCTTGCGGCCCTTGAGCCCGGCGCTGACCATCTGCTTGATGATCGGGCTGGGGGCGTGGAGCCTGTCGCGACCCTGCTTGTACATCGTGTCGAGGATCTCGTAGGCGGTGTCGAGCCCGATGAGGTCCATGAGCGCGAGCGGACCCATGGGATAGCCGCACCCGAGCTTCATCGCGGCGTCGATGTCCTCGCGCGTCGCGTACTTGCTCTCGAACATCGCGACCGCGTGGTTGAGGTAGCCGAAGAGCAGCGCGTTGGCGATGAAGCCGGCCTTGTCGCCGACGATGACGGGCTTCTTGCCGAGCCGCTCGGCGAGCGCCTTGACCTCCTCGAAGATCTCGTCGCTCGTGATGACGGTCTTGATGACCTCGACGAACTGCAGCACCGGCGCGGGGTTGAAGAAGTGCATGCCGACGACCCGCTTGGGGTTGATCGTGGCGACGGCGATCTCGGTGACCGGGAGCGAGCTCGTGTTGGTCGCGAGGATCGCGTCGTCGGAGACGATCGCGTCGAGCTTGGCGAAGATGTCCTTCTTGAGGTCGAGGTGCTCGGGCACGGCCTCGACGACGAGCTGGCACTCCTTGAGGTCGGCCATGTCGCTCGTGAACTGCACGCGGCCGTGGAGCGCGGCCTGGTCCTCGCTCGTCAGCTTGCCGCGGGCGACGGCGCGGTCGGTCGAGTGCTGCAGGACTCCCCTGCCCTTCTCGACCGCCTCGTCGGTGACCTCGACCGCGACGACGTCGATGCCGTTGCGGGCGAAGACCTCCACGATGCCGGCACCCATGGTGCCGAGTCCGATGACGCCGACCTTGGTGAACTCACGAGCCATGGGCGAGAGTCTCGCAGAGGGGCCGCCCCGGCCACACCCGTCCGGGGCGTGACGCTTCCCACGCACCCTCCCTTAGGGTGGTCCGGTGCGTCTCGTCATAGCCCGGTGCAGCGTCGACTACGACGGCCGTCTCACCGCCCACCTCCCGCTCGCGACCCGGCTGCTCGTCGTCAAGGCCGACGGCTCGGTCCTCGTCCACAGCGACGGCGGCTCCTACAAGCCGCTCAACTGGATGTCGCCCCCCTGCACCATGGCCGAGGTCGACCCCGACGAGGGCCAGTCCGGCGAGGGCGTCGTCGCGGTCTGGCGCGTGCAGCACGCCAAGAGCGAGGACCGCCTGACCGTGCTCATCCACGAGGTCCTGCACGACTCGGACCACGAGCTCGGCGTCGACCCCGGCCTCGTCAAGGACGGCGTCGAGGCGCACCTGCAGAGGCTGTTAGCCGAGCACATCCACACCCTCGGCCACGGCTGGTCCCTCGTGCGCCGCGAGTACATGACGGCCATCGGACCCGTCGACATCCTCGCGAAGGACTCTGCCGGCACGAGCGTCGCGGTCGAGATCAAGCGTCGCGGCGAGATCGACGGCGTCGAGCAGCTGACCCGCTACCTCGAGCTGATGAACCGCGACCCGCACCTCGCGCCCGTCACCGGCGTCTTCGCCGCGCAGCAGATCAAGCCGCAGGCGCGCACGCTCGCCGAGGACCGCGGCATCCGGTGCGTCGTGCTCGACTACGACGCCCTCAAGGGCATCGACGACGCGGAGTCGCGCCTCTTCTGACCGGCCGCGAGAACGATGGCGTATGCCGGCCGGCCCGGTCACGTCGCCGTCGCCGCCGTACGGCTCAGTGCCCGGGCGGGCCCTGGACCCAGCGCGAGCGGACCTCGGGCGGCAGCTTCTCGACGGCCAGGCGGACCGCCGGTCGCGACATGTCGGCCACGTGCTGGTCGAGGAACGCGAGGAGTCGGTCCCGGTCCCGCTCTCCGGCGTGCTTGAGGAAGATGCCGACAGGCTTGTGCACCAACGGATCCCGGTCAGGTGCCAGCTGCCCGGCGAGCTCCCAGCCGACCTCGACGTCCGGGGTGTCTAGCAGTCCCAGCGGTGCCGTCATGGCCGTCCGTCGACGCAGCGGCTCGCCCGAGCCGGCAAGGTCACGCAGGACCTGCTTGTCGCGGCCGACCAGCCACAGCCCGATGACTCGAGGGGCCGCACGATCGACCATGTCCCACGTCGTGATGCGGTGGTGGTGGGCGAGGTAGGTGCGTGCGAGCGTGCCTCGCCCGTGGCCGTCGATGCGCTTGCGGCGTGCCTTGAAGTCGAGGATGCACAGGGCCGCCAGCCGCGGCTCGTAGGCCGGGTGGGCGAGCAGCTGCTCGACCTCCGAGAGCGGGAGCCGCGTGTGCCGTCTCGCGATGGCGAAGAGCGTGCCCATCCGCACCCCGATGGCCTCCTCGTGCGGGTCGAGCCGCCGTCGCACCGAGGCGAGGGCCTCGTCGTCTCGCTCCGCCTCGAGCTCGGCGACCACCGCGGCGGCCGAGGTCGGCGCGGGACTCAGGACAGTCCCTCGAGCGGCACTCGTGTGGCGCCGTCGGCGTCGACGAGCAGCAGCACCGGCTCGGCGGCGTCGCCACCTCGCACGACGACGACGGTCTCGCCCCGGTGCCGGTCGACGAGCTCCTCGAGACCCGACGAGCCGTCGTGCAGGTCACCGTGGCCGAGGTGCGAGGGGACCCCCAGGTCGTCGGCCAGGGACTCGACCGGACCCGTGTCGGGGACGTCGTCGGCGGCATACACCGCCTGGACCTTCTCGAGGTGCACGGCCGACGCGAGCCACGCGACGTCCGCGAGCCCGGGCGGGTTGACGACGATGACGCGCGCGGCGCACTGCAGGTCGCTCATACCTGCGACGCTACGCCAGCTCAGGCGGGCGCGGACTCGAGCGGCGCGAGCCCGCGTGCGGCACGGATCACACCGACCATCTCGCCCATGATGTCGTTGAGCCCGAAGTCCTTCGGCGTGAAGACCATGGCCACCCCGGCGGCCCGCAGCGCCGCGGCGTCGGACTCGGGGATGATGCCGCCGACGATGACCGGCACGTCGCCGGCGCCCGCGTCGCGCAGCCCCCGCAGCACCTCCGGGACCAGCTCCATGTGCGACCCGCTGAGGATCGAGATCCCGACGAGGTGGACGTCCTCGGCCACGGCTGCGGCGACGATCTGCTCCGGGGTGAGGCGGATGCCCTGGTAGACCACCTCGAACCCGGCGTCGCGGGCCCGGACGGCCACCTGCTCGGCGCCGTTGCTGTGGCCGTCGAGGCCGGGCTTGCCGACGAGGATGCGCAGCTTCTCGCCCAGCTCCTCGCCGGTGCGGGCGACGAGCTCGCGCACGTGCGACAGCGCGTCCCCGGGCTCGCTCGAGCCGACCCCGACCGAGCCGGACACGCCTGTGGGAGCGCGGTACTCACCGAACTGCTCACGCAGGGCCGCGGTCCACTCCCCCGTGGTGACGCCGGCACGGGCGCACTCGAGCGAGGCCGGCATGAGGTTGGCGCCGGAGGCCGCGTCGGCGCGCAGCCGCTCCAGCGCGTCGTCGGCCCGGGCCCGGCGCTCGGGGTCCGCGTCCCGCGTCTCCCGCCAGGCGCGCACCGCCTCGGAGGCGTGCCGCTCGACGTCAGCGTCGACGGTCTGGATCGCGGTGTCCAGGTCGGCCGTCAGCGGGTTGGGCTCGGTCGTCTCGAAGCGGTTGAGTCCGACGATGACGGCGTCACCCGCCTCGATGCGGCGACGGCGTTCGGCGTGCGAGGCGACGAGCGCCGACTTCATGTAGCCCGACTCGACGGCGGCGACGGCGCCGCCCATCTCCTCGATGCGTCCCATCTCCGCCCTGGCCCCGGAGACGAGCGCGGCGACCTTGGCCTCGACGACGACGGACCCGGTGAAGAGGTCGTCGTACTCGAGCAGGTCGGACTCGTAGGCGAGGACCTGCTGCATGCGCAGGCTCCACTGCTGGTCCCACGGCCGCGGCAGGCCGAGCGCCTCGTTCCACGCCGGCAGCTGCACCGCGCGGGCCCGGGCGTCCTTGGAGAGCGTGACGCCGAGCATCTCGAGGACGATGCGCTGGACGTTGTTCTCGGGCTGCGCCTCGGTCAGGCCGAGACTGTTGACCTGCACGCCGTAGCGGAAGCGCCGCGCCTTGGCGTCGGTGACGCCGTAGCGGTCCCGGGTCAGCTCGTCCCACAGCTGCACGAAGGCGCGCATCTTGCACATCTCCTCGACGAAGCGGACGCCCGCGTTGACGAAGAAGGAGATGCGGGCCACCACGCTGGCGAACTCGTCGGCCGGCACCTGGCCCGAGTCGCGCACCGCGTCGAGCACCGCCACCGCGGTCGACATGGCGTAGGCGATCTCCTGCACGGGCGTGGCCCCGGCCTCCTGCAGGTGGTAGCTGCAGATGTTGATGGGGTTCCACTTCGGGATCTCTCGCACCGTGTAGGCGACGAGGTCGGTGATGAGCCGCAGCGACGGACCAGGCGGGAAGACGTAGGTCCCCCGTGAGAGGTACTCCTTGATGATGTCGTTCTGCGTGGTCCCCGCCAGGGCGTGCACCCACTCGGCCGGGTCCTCCCCGGCGGCCTCGGCCTGCTGCTCGGCCGCGACCTGGTAGAGCGCCAGCAGCCACATGGCCGTCGCGTTGATCGTCATCGAGGTGTTCATCTCGCGCAGCGGGATGTCGGCGAAGAGCGCCGCCATGTCTCCGATGTGGCTGATCGGGACGCCGACCTTGCCGACCTCGCCCCGGGAGAGCACGTGGTCCGGGTCGTAGCCGGTCTGGGTCGGCAGGTCGAAGGCGACCGAGAGGCCCGTCTGCCCCTTCGCGAGGTTGCGCCGGTAGAGCGCGTTGCTCGCAGCGGCACTCGAGTGGCCGGCATACGTGCGCATCACCCACGGACGGTCGGGCGTCACCCGGGCGTGCGGGGACTGGGTGCTCTCCGTCGAAGACATGGCTCGACGGTAGCGGCGGCGTCCCGCCGTGGGCAGGCGCTCAGGCGGTGAGAGGCGCCACAGTCACGGCGTCCGACACCGGGTGGCGCGGGGCGAGGATGCGCTCGAGGCGACACCCCCGCAGCAGGCGCGTCGTGCGGTCGCTCGCGTCGACGAGCAGCAGGCGACGCTCCGCCCGGGTCGCCCGCCGGTGGAGGTGGACGATGACCCCGAGACCCGTCGCGTCGCCGATCTCCGCGCTGCCCAGGTGCAGCCGAAGCTCCCCGGGACCCTCGTTGATGACAGCGTGGATCGCGTCGCGAATGTCCGGAACCGTGTGGACGTCGAGACGACCCTCGATGATGACATCGTGGCCGTCGGGCGCGTCGAGCACTCGGACCGGTCCCCTGCGGTGGGTGTTCAGCGTCATGCAGACCCCTCTCAACGCTGTGCCGTCACCATGATGACGCGTCAGCCGACGAAAACGTTGCCCCTAGGAGTCAAGAAGTGGTCAAGAAATACGACCTCGGGGTGAACAACGTGTGGCGGCACCAGAACCTGGTCGGAGCACACCCGGCAAAGGGGACGATCCACCGCCGCCACCGCCGGACGCCATCGCCAGAGGTGGCGTCGAAGTGGGCGACGAAGTGGGCTAGTCGAAGGGGGGCTCGTCGTCGGGCTCGCGCGTGACGTCGGCCCCCATCGCCCGCAACGCCTCCTCGAAGCGCGGGTAGCCGCGGTCGATGTGGTGGACCCCGCTGACGAGGGTCTCGCCGTCCGCCACGAGGCCCGCGATCACGAGCGCCGCCCCCGAGCGGATGTCACTGCTCTCGACCGGGGCGCCGGAGAGGATCGGGACGCCGTGGGTCATGACGTGGTGGCCGTCGACCTGCGCGTCGGCACCGAGGCGCGCGAGCTCCTGGACGGTGCGGAAGCGGGCCTCGAAGAGGTTCTCGGTGACCATCGCCGAGCCCTCGGCGACGGCGTTGTAGGTCAGCGCGAAGGGCTGCAGGTCGGTCGGGAAGCCCGGGTAGGGCAGCGTCGCGACGTCGAAGGCACGGGGGCGCCGTCCGACGGCGGACACCCGGAAACCGCGCTCGGTGACCTCGACGAGGCAGCCCGCGGCCTCGAGCGCACCCAGGGGCGCGCGCAGGTGGTCGGCGACCCCACCGACCACCTCGATGTTGCCGCGGGTCGCCGCCGCGGCGAAGGCCCAGGTGCCGGCCGCGATGCGGTCGGAGACGACCGCGTGCTCGGTCGGGGCCAGCGCCTCGACGCCGTGCACGGTGATGCGGGACGTGCCGGCGCCCTCGAGCCGGGCCCCCATCGAGATGAGCATCTCGGCGATGTCGACGATCTCGGGCTCCTTGGCCACGTTGTCGATCGTCGTCGTGCCGCGGGCGAGCACCGCTGCGGTCAGGATGTTCTCGGTGGCTCCCACGCTGGGGAAGTCCAGCCGGATGTCCGCGCCCGTGAGCCCTCGCGGTGCGGTGGCGACGAGGTAGCCGTGGGTGACGTGGACCTCGGCGCCCAGCGCCTCGAGACCGGCAGCGTGCAGGTCGAGGCCGCGCGAGCCGATGGCGTCCCCGCCGGGGACCGCGACGTCGGCCTCCCCCACCCTCGCCACGAGCGGACCGAGCACCGAGATCGAGGCGCGCAGCGCCCGGACGAGCTCGTAGTCGGCGCGGTGGCCGATGCGTTCGGGGACGTCGAGCACGACCACCCCGGCCGCCGCGTCGTAGTCGACACCGACCCCGAGGCGCCGCAGCAGCTCAGCCATGATCGTGACGTCCGCGATGGCCGGGACGTTCGTCAGGGTCGTGCGTCCGACGGCGAGCAGAGCCACGGCCATGAGCTTGAGGGCGCTGTTCTTGGCGCCCACCACGGACACCTCGCCCACGAGGTGTGCGCCACCGACGACGCGAAATCGCTCTCTCACCCACCGAACCCTAGCGGGGACGTGGCCGCGCGCCGGACGCCGCGGGGTGGGTGAGAGAGTGGCCCCATGGTCAACCTGACGCGGATCTACACGCGCACCGGCGACGACGGCACGACGAGCCTCGGCGACTTCTCACGGGTCAGCAAGAACGACGCCCGGCTGCACGCCTACGCCGACTCGAACGAGGCCAACGCGGCCATCGGCATCGCGGTCGCGTGCGGGGGCCTCACCGACGAGGTGAAGGCCACCCTGCAGCGCGTGCAGAACGAGCTCTTCGACGTGGGCGCCGACCTGTCGACGCCGCTGCGCGAGCGCTACGACTACCCGCCCCTGCGCGTCGAGCAGCCGTGGGTCGACGACCTCGAGAAGGACTGCGACCACTACCTCGAGCAGGTCGAGAAGCTGCGCTCCTTCATCCTCCCCGGCGGCACGCCGGGCTCCGCCCACCTGCACCTCGCGACGACCATCGTGCGCCGGGCCGAGCGCTCCGCCTGGGCCGCCGTCGAGCAGCACGGCACCGAGCCGGCGGCCGAGGGCACCGACGCGCGCGGCGTCGGCGGAGTCAACGTGCTCACGGCGAAGTATCTCAACCGCCTCTCCGACCTGCTCTTCATCCTGGCCCGCGTCGCCAACAAGCCCATCGGCGGCGACGTGCTGTGGCAGCCCGGTGGCGGACGGGTGGAGAAGCCGGAGCGCACCAAGCGGCACTGACCCCGCGCGGGCGCGGATGCTGCGCAGCCTCCCCTGGACCCGGGATCCTGCCGCTGGTCGTACAGGAGGTCCCGCCTGGGCGCACCAGGTGATCGACCTCGCGGGCGGCCTGCCGGGGCCTGCCGTCGTCACTGCCGGCGTCAGGCGTCAGGCGTCACGCGACGTTGACGTTGTAGCCGGGGGGTGCAGCCTCCTGCCACGACCGCAGCGCGGTGTAGGCAGGGCCCTGCAGGGCCAGCTCGAAGTCGCTGTCGCCGTCGCTGCACGGCACCCGGCTCGCTCCCGGCAGGAGCGGGAGGGACTCGCTGCCCCGGAGCAGCTGGGGCACGTCGAGCAGCAGGCGCTGCCGCAGCCAGCGGTGCCGCGGCCGGACGGAGACGCCCCCGAGGGTGTACCACTCGAGGGCGTTGTCACCGAACCTGATGAGGCCCAGGCGCCAGCGGTCGGACGGGGACCGTCTCATGCCGCACAACGTCAGGGGCAGACCCTTGGCGATGTAGCGGCGGCGCAGGAAGGTCGTCGCGAGGACGACCACCGCGACCACCAGCAGCGTGCCGATCACGATCTCGGTCGAAACGAGAACGGTCGGCACGCGCGACCTCAGTTCGTCTGCAGAGACGAGGCGTCGACGTGCTCGGCGACGATCGTCACCACGTCGGAGTCGACCGAGAGGAACCCGCCGTCGACCGTCACGGTGCGACGCTCGCCCTCGAGGGACTCGATGGCCACCTCGCCCTCGACGAGGACACCGAGCAGAGGAGCGTGGCCCGGCAGGATGCCCAGCTCGCCCGAGATGGACCGAGCGCGTACGAACTTGGCCTCGCCCTCCCAGACCTTCCGGTCGGCGGCAACCATCTCTACCTTGAGCGAACTCACGTTTCCTCCGGATCGTGGGGGTGTGATCAGCAGTTTAGTGCCTCTGCGAGGATGCTCCGTACGCGAGGTGGCACAGGCCGCCCGCTCCGATCCCCGACCCTCCACAGGAGTCATCTTCATGAGCACCGCCGTGTCCGACGCCCTCCTCGAGCCCACCCGCCGTCCGGTGGCCGTCGCCACCCTCACCGACGTCATCGACGCCGAGGTCTCCGACAAGTCCGGCTTCGGCGGCACCGCCGTCAAGGCCGGCTACGCCGCGGCCAAGAAGCTCGGCGGCAACTTCGTCACGAGCGCCACCGACCGTCTGCTCCCCCAGTTCGCGGGCGCGCTCGACCCGTTCTGGGCCACCAAGGGCGAGCAGCCCTTCGGCGCCCACCTCGCGGCCCAGCCCGACGCGGCTGCCGACGCCCTGCTCGCGGTGACGGACGCCAAGGCGGCCAGCACGTCGCACACGTCCGCGGCGAAGGTCTACGGCTCGCTGCGCGGCAAGGCCAAGGAGCACGTCGTGGCCGCGCTCCCGCGCCTCGGTGCGGCCGTGGAGCGCCTCGTCCCCTGACGCAGCGCGACGTCTGGGACAGGCGTCACCGACGAGGTATGCCGCCGGGCCGGCTCCCCACGGAGCCGGCCCGGTCGTGCGTCCGTCAGCGGTTGCGCAGGCGGGCTCAGTCCACGCTCGAGGAGTCCGCTGCCGGCGCGGTGGCGGCCCGGTCCGTCGAGGCTGAGTGGGCAGTAGCCCCGGAGGAAGGAGCCGCCTCAGCAGGACTGGCATCACCGGATGCCTGGTCGGCAGGGGTGGCACCGGCGTGAGGGCGGTCCCCGTCGACGCGTGGCAGCTCGGGACTGAACTCGGACCCCAGGTCGGAGATGGCCTGCCTCGCAAAGACCTGCTGCTCGGTGACCACCCGCTCGGAGCGGCCGCGACCGATGAAGGTGACGACCCAGTGCAGCAGCGTCGTGATGCGGTGCTTGAAGCCGATGATGTAGACGAGGTGGACGGCCAGCCAGAGCACCCAGGCGAAGAAGCCGCTGAACTGCGCCTTGCCCACCGAGGCGACGGCCGAGAAACGCGAGATCGTCGCCATCGACCCCTTGTCGAAGTACTCGAACGGCCCCTTGGGCTCCCGGCCCGCGAGGCGACGGGTGATCTGCTCCGCCGCGTAGCGTCCGCCCTGGATCGCGACCTGGGCCACGCCGGGCAGGTTCTTCAGCGCCATCATGTCGCCGACGACGAAGACCTCCGGGTGACCGGGGAGGGTCAGGTCGTCGTTCACCTCGATGCGCCCGGCGCGGTCGAGGCCGGCGCCGGACTGCTCGGCGAGCTGGCGCCCGAGGGGTGAGGCGCTGACGCCCGCGGCCCAGACCTTGCAGACCGACTCGATGCGCTCGCGGCTGCCGTCACCGTGCTCGACCTCGATGCCGGTCGAGTCGACGTCGACGACCTTGGCGCCGAGCCGCACCTCGACACCCATCTCGGTGAGGCGCTTGACCGCACGGTCGCCGAGCTTCTCGCCGAACGAGCCCAGCACCGCCGGCGCGGCGTCGAGCAGGATGACCCGCGCCTTCGTGGGGTCGATGCGCCGGAAGTCGCGCTTGAGGGTGCGCCGGGCCAGCTCGGAGATCTGGCCCGCCATCTCGACACCGGTCGGGCCCGCACCCACGACGACGAACGTCATGAGCCGGTCGACCTCGGCCTGGGTGGAGGCGAGCTCGGCCAGCTCGAAGGATCCGAAGATGCGACCACGCAGCTCGAGGGCGTCGTCGATCGACTTCATGCCGGGCGCGTGGCGGGCGAACTGGTCGTTGCCGAACCACGACTGGCCCGCACCGGCGGCGACGATGAGCGAGTCGTAGGGCGTGACCGTCTCGCGGCCCACGGTCGAGTGGGTGACCGTGCGCGCGGCGAGGTCGATGTCCGTCACGTCGCCGAGGAGCACCTTGGCGTTGCGCTGCCGGTGCAGCACCTCACGCGTGGAGGGTGCGATCTCGCCCTCGGACAGGATGCCGGTCGCGACCTGGTAGAGCAGGGGCTGGAAGAGGTGGTGGGTCGTTCGCGCCACGAGCGTGACGTCGACGTCGGCCCCCTTCAGCTTCTGGGTGCTGAACAGGCCGCCGAACCCTGATCCGATGACCACGACCCGATGCCGCGCGGCGTGCTGGGTGGAGCTGCTCACGATTCTCCTCGTCCTGATGTCGGTACTGGCTCGTCGGCGCTGACGTCTTGTCCATCTGTGTCAACACTGTGCGGCGTACCCGCATGCCCGCAGGACGACGCGAGGCGGTCCGAAGACGAACGGGGAGGAGCCCAGTGGGCACCTCCCCGTCGTCGGGTGGGACGAACCGCTGAGATCAGAGGTTCTTCTGGATCTCGGCCCACTGACGCTCGACGTCGTCGAGGCCACCACACATGAAGAAGGCCTGCTCGGCGACGTGGTCGTACTCGCCGTCCGCGATCTTCGTGAACGCCTCGATCGTGTCCTTCAGCGGCACGGTCGAGCCCTCGATGCCGGTGAACTGCTTGGCGACGTAGGTGTTCTGCGACAGGAAGCGCTGGATGCGACGGGCACGGTTGACGAGGATCTTGTCCTCTTCGGAGAGCTCGTCGATACCGAGGATCGCGATGATGTCCTGCAGCTCCTTGTTGCGCTGCAGGATCGACCTGATGCGCACGGCCGTGCTGTAGTGGTCAGCCGCCACGTAGCGCGGGTCGAGGATTCGCGAGGTCGAGGACAGCGGGTCGACGGCCGGGTAGATACCCATCGACGCGATGTCACGCGAGAGCTCGGTCGTCGCGTCGAGGTGCGCGAACGTCGTGGCCGGGGCCGGGTCGGTGTAGTCGTCGGCCGGCACGTAGATCGCCTGCATCGAGGTGATCGAGTGACCACGGGTCGAGGTGATGCGCTCCTGGAGGGTGCCCATCTCGTCGGCCAGGGTGGGCTGGTAACCCACGGCGGACGGCATACGCCCGAGGAGGGTCGAGACCTCCGAGCCGGCCTGCGTGAAGCGGAAGATGTTGTCGATGAAGAGGAGCACGTCCTGCTTCTGGACGTCGCGGAAGTACTCCGCCATCGTCAGCGCCGACAGGGCGACACGAAGACGCGTGCCCGGCGGCTCGTCCATCTGGCCGAACACGAGGGCGGTCTGTCCGAGGACGCCCGCCTCCTCCATCTCGACCATGAGGTCGTTGCCCTCACGGGTGCGCTCACCGACACCGGCGAACACCGACACACCACCGTGGTCACGGGCGACACGGGCGATCATCTCCTGGATGAGCACCGTCTTGCCGACACCGGCACCACCGAAGAGGCCGATCTTGCCACCCTGGACGTACGGGGTCATGAGGTCGATGACCTTGATGCCCGTCTCGAACATCGTGGTCTTGGACTCGAGCTGGTCGAAGGCCGGGGCCTTGCGGTGGATCCCCCAGCGCTCCTTGACCTCGAGCCGCTCGCCCTCGGCGAGGTTCATGCACTCGCCCGTCGTGTTGAACACGTGCCCGAGCGTCACGTCGCCGACGGGGACCGTGATGGGGCCGCCGGTGTCCTGCACGGCCGAGCCGCGCACGAGGCCGTCGGTCGGCTGGAGCGAGATGGCGCGGACCATGTTGTCGCCGATGTGCTGGGCGACCTCGAGGTTGATGTTCTTGGTCTCACCGGCGAGGGTGACCTCGGTCGTGAGCAGGTTGTACTGCTCCGGCATGGCCTCGACGGGGAACTCCACGTCGACGACCGGGCCGATGATCCGGGAGATGCGTCCGACGCCGCCCGCGGGCGGGGCCGTCCACGTGGTGTCGCTGACAGTTGCAGTCATGGTGGTCTGCTTCCTTACCTGTGGGCGTTACTTCTGGGCGTCGGCGAGGGCGTTCGCGCCGCCCACGATTTCGCTGATCTCTTGGGTGATGCCGGCCTGACGGGCCTGGTTGGCGAGGCGCTGGTAGGTCTTGATCAGCTCCGTCGCGTTGTCGGTCGCCGACTTCATCGCGCGCTGGCGGGCAGCCAGCTCGGACGCTGCCGAGCTGAGCAGCGCCGTGAAGATGCGGTTGCGGACGTACTTCGGCAGGAGCAGGTCGAGGACCTCGGCCGCACCCGGCTCGAAGGAGTACTCCGGCGGGATCTGACCCTCTTCGTAGTGGTGCACGCTGAGGTCCAGGCCCTCGTCGTCCCGGGCCTCGTCGGCCTCGACGACCTCGAGGGGCAGCAGTCGCAGCACGTGCGGGTCCTGGCGGACCATCGAGCGGAAGCGGGTGAAGACGATGTGGATCTCGTCGTGGCCGCCCTCCTCGGTGGGCTTGAGGAAGTCGGCGGTGATGCGGTCGGCGATCTCCTTGGCGTTCTCGAACGTCGGCGCGTCGGAGAAGCCCGTCCACTCGGCGGCGTAGTCGCGCTTGCGGAACTTGTAGTAGCTCACGGCCTTGCGACCCACGAGGTAGGGCACGACCTCCTTGCCCTCGGCGGTCAGCTTGGAGACCAGCTCCGCGCTCTCCTTGATCGCCGCGACGGAGTAGGCACCGGCAAGTCCGCGGTCCGCCGTGATGATGACGACACCGGCCCGCTTGGCGGTCTCCTTCGCCGTCGTCAACGGGTGGTCCTCGTTCGTGTTGGTCGCCACCGCGGACACGGCGCGGGTCAGCGCAGTCGTGTACGGCATCGCCTCGGTGGCCCGCTGGCGGGCCTTGACGACGCGTGCGGCAGCGATCAGCTCCATCGCGTTGGTGATCTTCTTGATGGAGTTGACGGACTTGATGCGCTGGCGGTAGATCCGCATCTGCGCTCCCATGTGCTCCGCCTCTCTTGGTCTCTAAAAGTCTGTGGTTGCCGGCAGGGTGGGCTCACGCCCGCTCCCGTGCGCCGCCGGCTGGGCCGGACGGCACACGGGAGGTGGTCACTTCTGCTTGACGATCTGCGCCTGGGTGATCTGGTCGTCGGCGATCTCGTCGAACTCCTCGTTGCCGGCCTGCAGGCCGTCGCGGCCGGTGCCCCGGAAGGTGAACTTGACCTCGTCGACGACCTTCGAGAGGGCCGTCTCGGTGTCGTCGTCGAGCTTGAGGGTCTCGCGGATCGTCTGGAGGATCTTGCCGTCGCGACGCAGCGCCTCGAGCAGCTCGGACTCGAAGTTCCGCACGTCCTCGACGGCGATGTCGTCGAGCTTGCCGGTCGTGCCGGTCCAGATCGAGACGACCTGCTCCTCGACGGGGTACGGCGAGCTCTGCGGCTGCTTGAGCAGCTCGACGAGGCGCGCGCCACGGGCGAGCTGGGCCCGTGAGGCCGGGTCGAGGTCGGAGGCGAACATGGCGAACGCCTCCATGGCGCGGAACTGCGCGAGGTCGAGCTTGAGTCGACCGGCGACCGACTTCATCGCCTTGATCTGCGCGGCACCACCGACTCGGGAGACCGAGACACCCACGTCGATGGCCGGACGCACGTTGGCGTTGAACAGGTCGGCCTGCAGGTAGATCTGGCCGTCCGTGATCGAGATGACGTTGGTCGGGATGTACGCCGAGACGTCGCCCGCCTTGGTCTCGATGATCGGCAGACCGGTCATCGAGCCGTGGCCGAGGTCGTCGGAGAGCTTGGCGCAACGCTCGAGCAGCCGCGAGTGCAGGTAGAAGACGTCACCCGGGTAGGCCTCGCGGCCCGGCGGACGGCGCAGCAGCAGCGACACGGCGCGGTAGGCCTCGGCCTGCTTGCTCAGGTCGTCGAAGACGATGAGGACGTGCTTGCCCTGGTACATCCAGTGCTGGCCGATGGCCGAGCCGGTGTAGGGGGCGAGGTACTTGAAGCCGGCCGAGTCGGACGCGGGGGCCGCGACGATCGTGGTGTACTCCAGGGCGCCGGCCTCTTCGAGCGTGCCGCGGACCGACGCGATGGTCGAGCCCTTCTGGCCGATGGCGACGTAGATGCAGCGGACCTGGGCGTCGGGGTCGCCGGACTCCCAGTTGCGCTTCTGGTTGATGATCGTGTCGATCGCGACCGTGGTCTTGCCGGTCTGGCGGTCGCCGATGATGAGCTGGCGCTGGCCGCGGCCGATGGGCGTCATGGCGTCGATCGACTTGATGCCGGTCTGGAGCGGCTCGTGCACCGACTTGCGCTGGACGACGTTGGGCGCCTGCAGCTCGAGGGCGCGACGCTCGTCGGACCTGATGTCGCCGAGACCGTCGATCGGGTTGCCGAGCGGGTCCACGACGCGGCCGAGGAAGTCGTCACCGACCGGGACGGAGAGGACCTCGCCCGTGCGCTTGACGGTCTGGCCCTCCTCGATGCCGGCGAAGTCACCGAGGACGACGACACCGATCTCGTGGACGTCGAGGTTCAGGGCGAGGCCGAGCGTGCCGTCCTCGAACTGGAGCAGCTCGTTGGTCATGGCCGAGGGAAGACCCTCGACGTGAGCGATGCCGTCACCGGCGTCGGTGACGCGGCCGACCTCTTCGCGGGAGGCAGCGCCGGGCTCGTAGGACTGGACGAACGAATCCAGAGCGTCCCGGATCTCCTCCGGACGGATCGAAAGCTCCGTCATGTCAGATCTTCTCCTCGGTCTCGACCCGCAGGACGGGCCAATGGTTGTTCACAGCTGGTGGTGGGTGCCTCAGGCACCCATGGCCCGGCGGGCCGCATCGAGCTTGCGGATGACGGTGCCGTCGATGAGCTCGTCACCGATCTCGACCCTGATCCCGCCCATGACCCGCGGGTCGACGACGGTGTTGACGTGGACGGTGCCGCCGTAGATGGCAGCCAGGCCCGCCGCGAGGCGGCCCCGGTCCTCGTCGGTGAGCGGGACGGCCGAGGTGACGGTGGCCGTCTGCTGCTCGCGGCGGCGCGAGGCCGTCTCGAGGTAGTGCTCGACGACCCGGTCGAACCGACGCCCGCGGGGGGCGACGACCGCCTGGCGGGCCAGCACGTGGGTCTCCGGGGCGACCTTGTCGCGCAGGAGCGACGACACGAGGTCGGCGCGCCGGTCGGCCGGTGCCTGGGAGTCGGTCAGCGCCGCACGCAGGGCCGGGTCGGCCGCGACGATGCGCTCGAAGCGGAAGAGCTCGTCCTCGACCCGGTCGGCACGGTCGCCCGCCTCGGCCGAGGCGATGACGGACTCGACGGCATACCCCTCGACCGCGTCGGTGAGGTCACGCTCGGAGCTCCAGCGCTGCCCGAAGGCGCCCTTGAGCACGACGAGCGCCTCGGCGCTGACCTTGCCCGCGAACAGGCGCTCGGCGAGCTGCGCCTTGTCGGCACCGTCCCGCGAGGGGTCGGCCACGGCGCGGCGCAGGGTCGCGCTGCCGTCGATGACGCCGACGACCGCGAAGAGCTCCTCGGCCAACCGCGAGCGGTCGGCACCGGCAGCGAGGACGCCGGTGAACGCCTCGCGGCTCGCCGCCGCTGCTGCGCGTGAGGGTCCCTGCATCAGGCGTCTCCGCCCTGGCTGCCGGCGGCGCCGCCGACCTTCTCGCGCACGACGTCGCCCGACTCGAGCTCGGCGAGGAAACGCTCGACGATGCCCTTTTGGCGGGTCTCCTCGTGGAGGGACTCCCCGACGATCCGGCTCGCGAGGTCGGTCGAGATGCGGCCCACGTCGCTGCGGAGCGAGACGACCGCCTGCTGGCGCTCGGCCTCGATCTGCTTGTGTGCCGTCTCGGTGATCCGCGACGCCTCGGAGGCGGCGTGCTCGCGCATCTCGGCGATGATCTGCGCGCCCTGGGCCTTGGCGTCCTCACGGATGCGCGCGGCCTCGGAGCGAGCCTCGACGAGCTGAGCCTGGTACTGCTCGAGCGCGGCCTGGGCCTGGGCCTGGGCCTCCTCCGCCTTGTTCATGCCGCCCTCGATGGCAGCCGTGCGCTCGGCGTAGATCTGCTCAAGGCGCGGCACGACCTTCTTGGACACCACGACGTAGAGGATCGCGAAGCACACCAGGCCGAAGAAGAACTCCAGCGGGTGCGGGATGATCGGTGCCGCGGTGGCCCAGAAGCCCTCGCCGCCTTCGGCGGTCACGGTCACTGCTTGCATGAGCTTCTCCTAGAGAGAAAAGACGGTCGGTGCTTCGAGCTGCCCCTGGGGAGGGGCGTCAGCCCTTGAAGACGAACGCGAGCGCGATACCGAAGATGGCGAGCGCCTCGGTGATGGCCATGCCGAGGAAGGCGATCGGCTGGAGCATGCCGCGGGCCTCGGGCTGACGGGCGACGCCGTTGATGTAGGCGGCGAAGATCAGACCGACACCGATACCGGGGCCGATGGCGGAGAGGCCGTAACCGAGGATGGCGATGTTGCCAGTCATGTTTGTTCCATTCCTTCTTGTCTTGTCCGGCTGGCGGTTACCAGACGGGCTGGGGCGAAGCTGGTTCGTGGTGCTCGTGCGGTGGTGCGGGTGGTGCTGCGCGCGGTGGACGCGCGGGGACGCTCAGTGCTCGTCGGCGACGGCACCCGCGATGTAGAGCGCGGCGAGCAGGGTGAAGACGTAGGCCTGCAGGAACTCCACCAGCAGCTCGAAGAGCGTCATGATGAAGGCGAAGATCCACGTCACGCCACCGGCGACGACGAGGATGCCGCCGGAGGTCAGCATGTACCAGCCACCCGTGATGAACAGGACCATGAGGATGTGGCCGGCGAACATGTTGCCGAAGAGTCGCAGGGCGAGCGTGACCGGACGCGTGAAGAGGTCGGTGATCAGCTCGAGGATGAAGATCGGGATGATCATCCCCTTGGGCAGGCCCGAGGGGACGAGCGACTTCCAGTAGCCGATGAAGCCGTGCTTCTTCATGCCGACGACGTGGAAGACGACCCAGACGATGAGGGCCAGGGCGATCGGGAAGCCGATGCGGCTCATCGTCGGGTAGCTCATCGGCGGGATGACGCCGAAGAGGTTGTTGACGAGGATCAGCACGAACATCGAGAACAGCAGCGGCACGAACTTCATGAACTCGTGGCTGCCGATGAGGTCCTTGGCGACCCCGTTGCGGACCAGGCCGTAGACGGCCTCGGTCCCCATCTGGCCCTTGCTCGGGACGAGAGCCTTCTTGCGCGTGGTGGCCAGCAGCCACCAGCTGATCAGGATGATCGAGAGGGCCATGAGGAACATGGGGCGCGTGATCGCCCATGCGCCGTCACCGATGAGGGGCTGCCAGAACTCCTCGACACCGGGGGCGGTGTAGTCCGTCGGGGCGGCGGCCACGATGCTCACGGGTTACTCCTTCGTAGGTTCTGGGCGCTTCGGCTGACGGACGGCGTCAGCGGTGCAGGGGCGGTGCTCGGGTGCGGGCTCCCGGCGGGGCCCCGGGTCTGCGGGCCGGCAGGCGACGCGCTGGCGGGCGGCGCGGTGGCCGTCGGGCTCGTCTGCGGGCTCACTGGGTACCGTATCGGAACCAGATGAGGTAGAGCGACAGGGCCATTCCACCCACGATCCCCGCTCCGACGAGCCACCCCGTGCCGAGCCAGTGGTCCGCGAGGGCACCGAGGCCGCCGTAGATCAGCGGGCCGGTCAGCAGGTAGGCCACGGCCCGCCAGGCCGAGTCCTGCTCGCGGATGTTGAAGGACCGCAGCTCCTCGGCCTTGTCCTCCGCCGACGGCTCGTCGGGTGAGGTCGGCTCGGGCTGTGAGGGCGTGGACATGTGCACCTCCGTGGTCACTGCTCATCACGCGGCTCCCGGTCGCTCGGGGCCTCGAGGGAGGCCGCGCCGTCCGGGTCGTAGGCGAAGATGCGCAGCCGCTTGTAGGCGCGCATCTCGAAGAAGAGCCAGACGACCGCGCAGATCGTGACGGACAGCCCGATCGCGTAGCCGGAGGCCCAGGTGACGTCGCGCAGGGCGAACATGACGACGCCGAGGACCAGCACCTTGAAGGTGTAGGTGGCCATGACGATCATCATCGTGGTCGTGGGCGGGAGGTCGGCCGTGCGCTTCATGACGAGCAGCGTCAGGCTGAAGAAGAAGATGACGAGCGCCGCACCGAGCGCGGCCGACCAGGCGGCCTTGGGACTGGAGAACAACCCGACGACGACGCACACGAGGCCGGTGACGGCGGTCGGCAGCAGCGAGCCCCGGAGGAGCTGGGCGAACGCATCGGACTGTGATGCGTTCGGTGCCGGTGTGGCGCTCAAGAAAACCTGCCTGGGTGCGTCGTGGAGGCGTAGTGCGGGCGGGGCTCGGGCTGGTCCGGGTCGGGCTCGGACCGTGGTGCGGTGAAGCGGATCGGGCGCCCGCGGTGGCCTTGTCAGGCTGCCCTCAGGTGCTTGTGAATGCTATCACAAGCGTTCCGAGGGCCTCCACCGCGGCAGCCACACCGTGAGCACCACACCCATGGCCGCGGCCGCCCCGACGACCGCCAGTGGACGAAGGCCGTCCCAGATGACGAAGGACACCGATCCCAGGGCCACGATGGCGGCCCACAGGTAGAGGATGAGCACGGCCCGGCGGTGGCCGTGGCCGATGCGGAGCATCCGGTGGTGCAGGTGCAGCGCGTCGGGCTGCCACGGGCGCTGACCGGCGCGGGTGCGGCGCACGACGGCGAGGACCATGTCGAGGAACGGCAGCAGGAGCACGGCCAGGGGCACGAGGATCGGCAGGAAGGCTGCCGAGACCTCGTTGGCGCTGACCTGGCCGGGGTCGACGTTGCCGGTCAGGGTGATCGTGGCCGCCGAGAGCAGCAGGCCGAGGGTCAGGGCGCCGGAGTCGCCCATGAAGAGCCGGGCCGGATGGAAGTTGTGCGGCAGGAAGCCGGCGCAGCACCCCACGAGGGCCGCGCTGATGAACGTCGCCGTCGAGAAGACGTTGGCCGGCACGAAGGACCGCGACACGAGGTAGCTGTAGATGAAGAAGGCGAACGCCGCGATGCCGACGACACCGGCGGCGAGCCCGTCGAGCCCGTCGATGAAGTTGACCGCGTTGGTCGAGGCGATGACGACGAGCACCGTGAAGAGCACGAGCACGGGGGTCGGTAGGATCGTCGTGCCGAAGATCGGCAGCGAGAGCAGCTGCACGCCGGTGTAGGCCATCAGGCCCGCGGCGAGCATCTGGCCGGCCAGCTTGGTCAGCCAGTCGAGCTCACGGATGTCGTCGAAGGCCCCCACGAGGCACACGATCCCGCCCGCCGCGACCACGCCGATGATCTGCTTCGTCGAGAAGAGGGAGCCGAGGTAGGGCAGCGCCCGCGCCACGAGCGCGGCCGCCACGAACCCGATGTAGATGCCCACTCCCCCGAGCCGCGGGATCGGCGTCTTGTGGACGTCGCGCTCGCGGACCGGGGTGAAGGCACCCGTCGCCACGGCGAGGCTCCGCACGAAGGGTGTGGCGAGGTACGTGACCGCAGCGGCCACGATGAGGACGAGGACGTACTCGTGCACCTACCGACCTTCGCTCGGGCGCCGTCGCCGGGACGTGGGACGACGATGTGGGACGACTCAGCGTGGGTATGCCGGGAAGCGGGTCACGAGGTCCGTGACCTCCGCGCGAACCTGCTTGCTGACGGCGTGGTCCGGGTCGGCGTCGCCCTGCGTGACGGCCTGGTGGATGAGCGTCGCGATCTGCTTCATCTCCTCCAGGCCCATGCCCTGCGTCGTCACGGACGGCGTGCCCACGCGGATGCCCGAGGCGATGTTGGGCTTCTGCGGGTCGAAGGGGATGGCGTTCTTGTTGAGCACGATCCCGGCCGCGTCGGCGCGCTCCTCGGCCTCCTTGCCGGTGACGCCGACGCCCTGCAGGTCGAGGAGCGACAGGTGCGTGTCGGTGCCGCCGGTCGTCGGACGGATGCCGAGCTCGAGCAGGCTCGAGGCGAGCTGCTGGCTGTTGGCGATGACGTCCTTGGCGTACTGGGCGTACTCGGGGGTCGCGGCCTCCTTGAAGTTGACCGCCTTGGCCGCGATGGTGTGCATCTGCGGGCCGCCCTGCATCATCGGGAAGATCGCCTTGTCCATGGCGGCCGCGTGCTCGGCCTTGCAGACGAGGGCGCCGGAGCGCGGGCCGCGGAGCACCTTGTGCGTCGTGAAGGTCACGACGTCGGCGTACGGCACGGGCGACGGGATGGCCTTGCCGGCGACGAGACCGATGAAGTGCGCGGCGTCGACCCAGAGGATCGCGCCGACCTCGTCGGCGATGGCACGGAAGCGCGCGAAGTCGATGAGACGCGGGATGGCGGAGCCACCGGCGCAGATGACCTTGGGGCGGTGCTCCTTGGCGAGCGCCTCGACCTGGTCGTAGTCGATGTCCTCGGTCGTGGCGTCGACGCCGTAGTGCACGGCGTTGAACCACTTGCCGGAGAAGGAGACCTTGGTGCCGTGCGTCAGGTGGCCGCCCATCGGCAGGGCCATCGCGAGGATCGTGTCACCGGGCGACATGAAGGCGCCGTAGACGGCCTGGTTGGCGCTCGCACCGGAGTGGGCCTGGACGTTGGCATGGTCGGCGCCGAAGAGGGCCTTGGCCCGCTCGATGGCGATCGTCTCGGCCTTGTCGACCTCGGAGCAGCCGCCGTAGTACCGGCGCCCCGGGTAGCCCTCGGCGTACTTGTTCGACAGCGTCGACCCGAGGGCCGTCAGCACGGCCGGCGAGCTGATGTTCTCGCTCGCGATGAGCTGCAGCCCGCCGCGGATGCGGTCGAGCTCCGACAGGAGCACCCCGGCGATGTCGGGGTCGAAGGACTTCAGGGCACCGAAGTCGGAGCCGTAGAACGTGTCGTCAGCCATGGGAGTTCTCCGGGTGGGTCGGGAGTGGGGCGCGAGCGCGAGCCAACTCTAGGGGGTCGTGCTGGGACCGTCGGACTGCTGCTCGGGGGTGGAGACGTCGTTCCACTCCCCCACGGCGGCCGGGTCGTCGACCACGGGGTCGGGAGCCGGGGCCTCGAGCTCCGGCTCCGGCTCGAGCGCCGCGTCGATGTCGTCCTGCGAGAGCGCGCCGACCCGCAGGGTGACGGGCGTCTCGCCGGTGCAGTCGATGATCGTCGAGGGCAGACCGCCGCCGGCAGGCCCACCGTCGAGGTAGACGCCGACGGACTCGCCGAGCATGCCCTGGGCCTCGTCGACGGTCAGGGCCGCGGGATCGCCGGTGGTGTTGGCACTCGTCACGGCCATGGGCCCGATGTCGCCGAGCAGCTCGAGGGTGATCTCGTGGTCGGGCACCCGGAGCGCGACCGTGCCGTTGGTCTCGCCGAGGTCCCAGTGCAGTGACGTCTGGGCCTTGAGCACCAGCGTCAGCGGTCCGGGCCAGAACTTCTCCATGAGCCGCTGCGCGTAGTCGGGCACCTGGGTCGCGAGGCCCTGGGCCGTGCGCGCCGTCGGGATCAGGACCGGGGGCGGCATGTCGCGTCCCCGTCCCTTGGCCGCGAGGACCGAGGCGACGGCTGTCGCGTCGAAGGCGTCGCAGCCGACGCCGTAGACGGTGTCGGTCGGCAGGACGACGATCTCGCCGCGTCGGACGGCCGAGGCCGCGGCCGGGATGCCCTCGGCCCGCCCCTCGGGGTCGGTGCAGTCGTAGCGTTCGCTCACGGGCCGAGCCTACTGGCGCCGGCCGGGCACCCGGCGGGGGCACCCGGCGGCGCGCGGGAGGGCGGGCCGACGAGCCGTCAGGACGGCTCGATGCCGACGAGCTCGGCCGAGGCGCACCAGAGCCGCGCGGCCACCTCGGTGTCGTAGGACGCGCGCGAGGAGCGGCTCGCCCTGCCATTCACGAAGTAGCGGCCGGACACGCCCTCCAGCTCGGGCGACGACGCGAGACGGACGGAGGTGTCCGCCCCACGCTCGGGGCTCTTCATGAGCGGCCGCACCACAGGGAGCAGTCGCCGCATCCACGGGCCGGAGTCCTCCTGGCCGAAGGCGGTCCGGACGACGCCGGGGTGCAGTGCGTTCGCCGTGACGGCCGCGCCGTCGACCGCCGCGAGCCGGCGCGCGAGCTCGTAGGTGGACATGACGTTGGCGAGCTTGGACTGGCTGTAGGCGCGCTGCCCGCTGTAGTCCCGGGTGCCCTGGAGGTCGTCGAGGTCGATGCGACCCATGGCCTGCGCGCCCGACGACACGGTGACGACGCGGGCAGGGGCGCTCGCGCGCAGCCGGTCGAGCAGCAGGTGGGTCAGCAGGAAAGGTGCGAGGTGGTTGACGGCGAAGGTGCGCTCCAGGCCGTCGGCCGTCACGTGCCGTGTCGCCCAGTAGCCGCCGACGTTGTTGACGAGGACGTCGAGGCGTGGGTATGCCGTGAGCACCCTTTCGGCGAGCGAGTGCACCTCGCGTTGGGCGGAGAGGTCGGCCACGAAGACGTCGACCCGGCCACCGACGGTGCGGATCGAGGTCGCCGCCGACTCCGCGCGGGACGCGTCGCGTCCGACGATCCCGACCCGGGCCCCGAGACCGGCGAGGCGGGTGGCCGTGGCCAGCCCGATGCCGCCGGTGCCGCCGGTGACGAGCACGGTCCGGCCCGCCATCGGGCCCTCGGCACCGGTCACGGGGCCCGCCACGTCAGCGCACGACCTTGAAGTTGAACGCCGCCGTGCCCAGTGAGCCCATCAGGCGCAGCCACACGGGCAGCAGCATCTCGGTGCCACGGGCCGTCGTGATGTCACCGAGGTCGATGACGTCGGTGTGGCCGAAGGACGTGAGCAGCTCGGTCACGGTGGCCTTGGCCGCCGCGTCGTCGCCGGACACGAAGACGGACGACTCCTGCCCGAGGTTCTCCGGGTGGACCATGAGCTCGGCCGTGAGGGTGTTGAGCGTCTTGACGACTCGGGCCCGCGGGAACGCCCGCTGCACCTGCTCGCCGAGGGAGTCGGTGTCCTTGACGAAGAGGGTGGGCGGGAAGCCGTTCGAGAAGTCGAGCGGGTTCGAGATGTCGAGGACGACCTTGTCGGCCAGGTGGTCCGCACCGGCTGCCTCGAGGGCCGGCAGCGCGCCGTGCCCGCTCGTGGCGTTGACGACGAGCTCCGCCGAGGCGGCCGCGTCGGCGAGGGTGGCAAGGCGCACCCGGTCGTGGTCCGCCGCCCAGGCCGAGTAGGGCGGGTTGCCCGTGCCGTCGGGCTCGGTGCGGGCCCGGGTGGCCTGCGGGTCGCGCGTGCCGACCGTGACGTCGTGGCCGAGGCCGGACAGGCGGCCGGCGATCGTCCGGCCGACCGAGCCGGTGCCGAGGACTGCGATCTTCATGGAGGTTCTCCTGGAGGTGGTCCGGTGTGGGTCGAGGTCGAAGTAGACAAGTCTGTCTGCCCCACGGTCCTGAACGTAACAGACAGATCTGTCTACCTGCAAGGTATGCTGGCGCCGACGCCGTCGCACGAACCGAGGAGCCCGATGCCCACCGCCACGCCGCCCCGCCTCAGCGCCGCGCGCGAGCGCATCCTCGACACAGCCTTCTCGCTCTTCTACGCGCGGGGCATCCGCGCGGTCGGGGTCGACCTCATCATCGCCGAGTCCGGCGTGGCCAAGGCGACCTTCTACAAGCACTTCCCCGCGAAGGACGACCTCGTCGTGGCCTACCTCGACAAGGTCGACGGCGTCTGGACGGGACAGCTGAAGGAGGCGGCCCGGGCTGCGGGCGAGTCCCCCGCGGCGCAGCTCGTCGGGCTCTTCGACGCGCTGGGCTCGGCGTGCCGGCGCGAGGGCTACCGCGGCTGCGCCTTCATCAACGCGGCGGCCGAGTCGCAGCCGGGCAGCGCCGTCCACGACCGCACCGTCGCGCACAAGAGCGCCGTGCTCGACTGGGTGCGGGACCTGTCGGAGCAGGCCGGCGCACCGGACCCGCAGGCGCTGGCGCGCTCCCTGACGCTCCTGCTCGACGGCGGCCTGGCGAGCGGCTCGCTCGACGCGAGCCCCGAGGCGCCCGCGGTGGCCCGCGAGTGCGCCCGCGCCCTCGTCACGGCCTCCACCGGGGCCTCCGTCTGAGGGGTGTGCCTGTCACCCTCGCGGGCGCGGGTCAGTCGGCGCGACGGGCCCGCGTGACCCGGGGACGACCACCAAGGTCCCGGTGGTCCTCCACCTCGACCCACTCCCCAGTGGCCCCGAGCCGGCGTGGCAGGCTCTCGCCCTGCGAGTCGGCGTGCTCGACGAGCACGAGTCCCCCCGGACGGAGCAGACCGGCCGCCACCCGGGCCACGGCGAGCGGGATCGCCAGCCCGTCCTCGCTGCCGCCGTAGAGCGCGATGTCGGGGTCGTGGTCGCGGACCTCGGGGTCGACGGGCACGGCCCCGACCGGGATGTAGGGCGGGTTGATGGTCACGAGGTCGATGCCGCCGGCCCACTCCTCGAAGCACGCCGCGGTCGCGTCGCCCTGCACGAGGTCGACGTCGAGGCCGAGCCGGTCCCGGTTGGAGACGGCCCAGGCGTAGGCGTCGGGCGACAGCTCGAGCGCCCGCACCTCCGCCTCGGGCCGCTCGTCCTTGACCGACAGCGCGATCGCGCCGGACCCGGAGCAGAGGTCGACGACGTGCACCGGCTCGGACCGGCCGAGCGCGAGCACCCGGTCGACCTCGGCGAGGGCCAGGTCGACGAGCACCTCGGTCTCGGGTCGGGGCACGAAGACCCCGGGCCCCACGGCCAGGGTCAGCCGCCGGAAGTGGGCCCGTCCGGTGAGGTGCTGGAGCGGCACCCGCCCGGCGCGCTCGTCGACGAGGACGGCATACGTGCTCGGGAGCGTGCGTCCGCCGAGCACCATGAGGCGACGCACCTCCGAGGAGTCGACGCCGAGGACGTGGGCCGCGAGCGCGATAGCGTCGACGTCGGCCGAGACCACGCCGGCCTCGCGCAGGCGCGCGGCGGCGGCCCGGACACCGTCACGCAGGTCCGTCACGCGTCGGACCCGTCGGCGGCGAGGGCCGCGAGCTTGGCCGCCTCGTCGGCGTCGATCGCCGACTGCACCACCGGGTCGAGGTCGCCGTCGAGGACCGCGTCGAGGTTGTAGGACTTGTAGCCCGTGCGGTGGTCGGAGATCCGGTTCTCAGGGAAGTTGTAGGTCCGGATGCGCTCGGACCGGTCGACGGTGCGCACCTGTGACCGGCGGGCGGCGCTCGCCTCGGCGTCGGCCTCGTCCTGGGCCAGCTGGTGCAGCCGGGCTCGCAGGACGCGCATCGCGGCCTCCTTGTTCTGCAGCTGCGACTTCTCGTTCTGGCACGAGACGACGAGGCCGGTCGGGAGGTGGGTGATGCGCACGGCCGAGTCGGTCGTGTTGACGCTCTGCCCGCCGGGACCGCTGCTGCGGTAGACGTCGATGCGCAGGTCGTTGGGGTCGATCGTCACCTCGACCTCCTCGGCCTCGGGCATGACGAGGACCCCGGCGGCCGAGGTGTGGATGCGGCCCTGGCTCTCGGTGACGGGCACGCGCTGCACGCGGTGGACTCCGCCCTCGTACTTCAGGCGAGCCCACGGTCCCTCTCCGAGACCCGGAGCGCCCTTGGCACGCACCGAGACCCGCACGTCCTTGTAGCCGCCGAGGTCGCTCTCGGTGGCGTCCTCGACGGCGGTGCGCCAGCCGCGCTGCTCGGCATAACGGAGGTACATCCGCAGCAGGTCCCCGGCGAAGAGCGCCGACTCGTCGCCGCCCTCACCCGCCTTGACCTCGAGGATGACGTCGCGGTCGTCGTCGGGGTCGCGCGGCACGAGCATGTGCCGGAGGTGCTCCTCGGCAGCCGCGAGGCGCGACTCGAGCGAGGGCACCTCCTCGGCGAACGACTCGTCGTCGGCGGCGAGCTCGCGTGCGGCCGTCAGGTCGTCGCCGGCCGCCGTCCACTCGCGCGCGGCTGCGACGGTGGGCGCCAACGCCGCATACCGCTTGTTCAGCGTGCGCACGAGGTCCTGGTCACCGTGCACGGCAGGGTCGGCGAGCTGCTGCTCGAGCTCGGCGTACTCGTCGAGGATCGACTGGACGGATTCGAGCACGGCAGGCCCTTCGGCTCAGGAACTTGGGGGGAGACGTCCGGGGAGACATCCCTGGAGACGGACGGATACGACGAACGCCGGCCCCCGACGACCGAAGTCGTGGGAGCCGGCGTGCGGGAGACCTACTTGGCGGCCTTCTTGCCGTAACGGGCCTCGAACCGGGCCACGCGGCCACCGGTGTCGAGGATCTTCTGCTTGCCCGTGTAGAACGGGTGGCACTGCGAGCACACGTCGGCAGAGATCTTGCCGGACGTCTCGGTGCTGCGGGTCGTGAACGTGTTGCCACAGGTGCAGGTGACCGTGGTCTCCACGTAGTCGGGGTGAAGGTCCTTCTTCAACGTGTTCTCCTCGAGGTAGTCGGCCGGGTCGGTGTCGTCGCTGCCCACCGTGGTGGGTCGCTCGGCCGTGAACCGGTCCAAAGGAAGAGTGTGCCAGAAAGGCGCACCTCCTCCCAAACGCGCGACGCCTCCGGCGCATTCCCCGCCCGCCGCGCCCGCGGACGCGGGCGCGCATCGTCGCTCAGGCAGGCACGACCGCGGGCTGGGAGGCGGCCTGCGACACCGGGAGCACGACCTGCATCGTCGTCCCCTCCCCCTCGACCGAGGCGATGACGAGCTCGCCGCCGTGACCCTCGACGATGGCACGCACGATGGCCAGGCCCAGGCCCGTGCCGGGGATCGCCGCCGCGGTGGCGTTGCCGGCCCGGAAGAACCGCTCGGACAGGCGCGTGAGGTCCGCGGCCGGGATGCCGATCCCCGTGTCGTGGACGGAGATGATCGTCGAGCCGCCGGACCGCTCGGCCGACAGCAGCACCTGGCCGCCCTCCGGCGTGAACTTGACGGCGTTGGAGCCGAGGTTGATCAGGGCCCGCTCGACCTGTCCCCGGTCGACCCGGACCCGGAGGTCGTCGGGCACGTCGGTGCAGACGAGCTCGACCCCGCCGGCGGCCGCGACCGGCTCCATCGTCTCGGTGACGGTGCGCAGCAGGTCACGGACGGCCACGTCCTCGGAGACCGACTGCAGCCCGCTGATCTCGATCTTGTTGAGCACCAGCAGGTCCTCGATGAGACCGCGCAGGCGGGTGGCGTTTCGGCCGATGATGTCGAGCGCCACGTGCTGGCCGTCGCTGACGTCGCCGAAGTCGCCGTCGACGAGCAGCTCGAGGTAGCCGCTGATCGAGGTGAGCGGGGTCCGCAGCTCGTGGCTGACCGTCGCCATGAAGTCGGTCTTCTGCCGGTCGAGCTCGGTCAGGCGTCGCACCTGCTCGTCCTGCATCTCGGCCAGGCGCAGCGCCACGATGGACTGTGCGGCGATGGCCGAGCACTGCTGGGCGGCCTGGATCTCGTGACGGTGCCAGCGCCGCGGGGCACTGACCATCATCACCGAGAGGATCCCGAGGCCTCGACCGCCGGTGCCGACCGGGAGCATGAGCAGGGACCTGGCGCCCGTGGCCCGGAAGAAGGCGCGGGCCCGCTCGTCGTCGTAGGCCTGGTGGGCGAGCAGGTCACCGAGGTCGAAGAAGCCGACGTCGCGGCGCAGCTCGTCGTTGACGGCACCGACCTGCTGGGCGAGCGAGCGTGGCAGCGGCGGCAGGTCGGGCAGGTCGTCGGTGTGCCACTGGAGGCGGTCCTCGATGGTCTGGCCGTCGTCGCCGAGGGTGTAGAGCAGCACGCGGTCGGCGCCGAGGCCGGCGCCGAGCTTGGTCGCGACGCGCTGGAGGGCCTCGTGCACGTCACCCGCCGACCGGACGGTGCGCCCGACGTCGAGCACGAGCTCCTGCATCTCGAGGACGGCCGCCTGCTGGTCGACGAGCCTCGCGTTGGCGCGGGTGAGGTCGTTGAAGTCGCGGGCCAGCATGCGCACCTCGAGGGCGCCCTCCTCCTGGTTGGCCATCGCGATGACGTCCTCCTCGGCCTGCCGGCGCACCACCTCGCGGAGGCGGGCGAGCGGCCGGCCGACGGCGCGGTCCATGCCGAAGCCCGCGGCGACGAGGACGAGCAGCACGGCTCCGGCGACGACGATGATGACGGCGGACGTGATCGCGGTGGCCTCGCGCGAGTCGACCCGGGCGGCGTCGCGCTGGGTCTGGACGCTCGAGCCGAGGGCGTCGTTGGCCGAACGGAAGCCGGCGTATGCCGCGACGCTGCGGGCGCGGTCGGCCGCGGTCGCCGACGCGCCAGGGGCCAGACCCTTGAGGGACTCACCGGCCGCCACGAACCACGCGTCGACGGCTGCCCGCTCCTGCGCGACGAGCACGGCGAAGCGCGCCCGGTCGCCGCTCGAGAGCTCCTCGCTGGCCGTCGCCGTCCGGACCTGCTCGAGCTCGGCGTCGACTCTCGCCCGGAGACTGAGGGGGTCGAGGGCCGACGGGACGCCCGAGGCGACCTGGCGCCAGGCACCCTCGGCGCGGGTCATGTCGAGCAGCACCGCGCCGTTGGCCTCGCGAGCCGGTCCCAGCGCGAGCGTCAGGGCACGGACGGCCGCTCCCTGCGAGTGGATCGTGGCCACGGAGACGATGGCCCCGGCGGGCACGAGGATGACGAGGATCGTGATGAGCAGGCGGATCTGGCTGCCGACCGAGCGCCTGGAGACCACGGGTAGACCGCTGGTCACGCCTGCTCCTCGTCGAAGCCCGTGCGGGTCATGACGCCCCAGACGTGCTTCTTCCCGCGCAGGCTCGACCACCACCCCTCGAGGCGCCACCACACGGTGGCCTGGCGGTAGCCGATGTTCTCGAGGACGGAGGCGGCGATGGTCTGCCAGATGGCACGCCACCGGTCGTGCTTGTGGAACGCCCACTCGTCGACGACCATCGCCGAGAGGGTCACGAGCACGGCATACCCGTAGGCGAGCACGAGGAAGAGGATCGCGAAGGGCACGTTGACGACGCCGAGCAGCAGCGCGAGCGGGACGATGAGGATGCCGAAGAACTCGAGGAGCGGCGCGATGAGCTCGAAGAGCCAGTAGTAGGGCAGCGCGAGCCACCCGACGCGGCCGTACTTCGGGCGGAAGAGCATCGAGCGGTAGGCCCACAGCGTCTCCCACAGGCCGCGGTGCCAGCGCCGGCGCTGGTTGCGCAGGACGGTCGCCGTCACGGGGACCTCGGTCCAGGAGACCGGCTCGGGGACGAACTCGACCTTGTAGTCGCGCCCCTCGTCGCGCATGCGCTTGTGGATGCGCATGACGAGCTCGAAGTCCTCGCCGATGCTGTCGGGGTCCAGGCCCCCGACCTCGACGACGACGTCACGCCGGAACAGGCCGAAGGCGCCGCTGATGAGGATCAGGCCGCCGAGTCGCGACCACCCGGTGCGACCGAGCAGGAAGGCGCGGAGGTACTCGACGAGCTGGATGCGCGGGATCCAGGTCTGCGGCATCTCGACGCGCACGATGCGGCCCGAGACGACACGGCTGCCGTTGACGGGACGGATGGCACCGCCGGTCGCCACCATGCGGGTCGGGTCGTCGGCGAAGGGCCGCGTCACGTGCAGGAGCCCGTCGGGCTCGAGGATCGAGTCGCCGTCGATCATCGCGACGAGCGGCTCGCTCGCGGCGTTGATGCCGACGTTGATGGCCTCGGAGCGCCCGGAGTTCTCCTTGCGCACCACGACGAGACGGGTGCGACCGTCGCGCGGGACCCAGATCCCGATGATCTGTGCGCGGACCGGAACCTCGTGCGGCAGCTCGCGAGGCACCTGGACGAGGTCGAAGGCCTCCTCGAGACGGGCGAAGGTCTCGTCCTTGCTGCCGTCGTCGACGACGACGACCTCGTGGCGCGGGTAGCGCAGCGTGAGGAAGGACTTGACCGCCGTGACGATGCCGGCCTCCTCGTTGTAGGCGGGCACGAGCAGGGACACCCCGGGCGCGAGGCCCGCGCCCTGCCAGGTCAGGGCGGTGGCGCGCCGGCGCTGCTGGGCCCGGAACTCGAGGTAGGCCAGACCGATGAGCACGAGCAACGAGGTGTTGATGAGCAGGAAGTAGATGATGATCGGCACGCTCGAGACGTCCATGACCCACACGACGAAGGAGCGCAGCCCCTCCACGAAGCCGTCCCAGCTCATGCGCTCGCCCGCTGGAGGCTCGCCATGAGTCGCGCCGAGCGCACCGCCGCGTCACTCTCGTGACCCACCAGAGCGCTGCTGCCCTCGGCGCCCATCGTCAGCAGGGCGGTCGCGGCCAGCTCGGCCAGGCGCGGGTCGGGGTCACCGAGGAGTGCCGCCAGTGCCGGCACGGCGCGGGAGTCGCCCAGCTCGCCGATCGCGACGACGCAGGCCCGGCGCAACGACAACGGCTCGGTGTCGACCGTGTGACGGACGAGGATGTCGACGTCCTCGCCCCGACCGAGACGGCCGATCGCGGTGGCGCTCGTCTCGCGCACGGTCAGGTCGGGGTCGGAGTCCAGGAGGCGACGCAGCTGCGGGAGCCCCAGCGTGAAGCTGCGCTCGGCGCTGAGGTGGGCGGCGACCATGCGGGTGCGCGGGTTGTCGTCGCCCATGCCGTCACGGAGCACCTCGGAGATGCCGACGCCCATCGACTGCAGGGCCTCGGCGGCGGTCGCCGCAGGCAGGCCCCGGTCGGGCGCACCGATCGCCGCCAGCACGGGGCCGGCCGCCACCGGGTCGCCGATGAGCCCGAGGGCGTAGGCCGCACTGTTGCGCACCTCCACCGACTCGTCGCCCAGCGCCTCGACGAGGAGCGGCACGGAGTCCCCGGCGCGGGCCAGGCCCAGCAGCTGGGCCGCCCTGGCCCGGCGCACCGTGGACCGGCTCGACAGGTCCTCGACCGCCGCGTCCACGGCGCCGTGCACCTCGAGGACGTGGACGAGCTGGTCGGCGGGGACGCCCCGGATCTTGCCGAGCATCTCGACGATGTTGCGGTCGAGGACCGCGCGCGAGACGCCGGTGGCCCAGGTCAGTTCCTCGGCGGCCGCGCCGTCGTCGTCCTCGCCGGAGGCCACGGTGATGAGGGCCGGGCGCAGGGGCGACATGAGCATCTCGTCGCGCTGGTTGCGGCTGTGACGCCGCGCCCGCACGGCGACGACGAGGATGACGAGGAGCAGGCAGGCACCGAGGATGACCACCGTGGCACCGACGAGCAGCGCCGCTCCGATGATCACGAGAACCTCGGGCTCATCGTGCCCTGGCGAGCATGCCGTTGACCCGGTGCAGCAGCTCCCGCGGGCTGAACGGCTTGATGACGTAGTCGTCGGCGCCGACGGCGAAGCCGGTGTCGACGTCGGAGTCTCGCGACTTGGCACTGAGCAGGAGCACCGGGACGGAAGGGAACTCGCTCTCGCGGATCTTGCGCAGGACGTCGATGCCCGAGAGCCCGGGCATCATCACGTCGAGCACGGCCAGCTGCGGCGGGTTGGCCTCGAAGGCCTCCCACGCGCTGATGCCGTCGGGAACGGCCTCGACGGCATACCCCGCCTGGGTCAGCTTGAACTCCACGAGGTCTCGGATGTCCGCGTCGTCGTCCGCCACGAGGACGCGGACGGGGCTGGCATCGGGGTCGCCGGCAGGCGCAGACATGGCACTCCATGATGGGGATCGGGTGGTCCCCTCATTTTATGGACATTTCGCACCAATGCCGCGTGAAACGCCGAAAGGGGACGACGCACCTGCGCCGTCCCCTCCCGATGAGGTCCGTCAGGACTCGTCGCCGAGCCGTGAACCGCTCGTCGCCTGCACCTGGGTGAGGAACTCGTAGTTGGTCCGCGTCTTCTTCAGCCGGTCGATGAGCAGCTCGATGGCCTGCTGGGCGTCGAGGCCGCCGAGGACCCGGCGCAGCTTCCACATGATCTTCAGCTCCTCGCTCGCGAGGAGGATCTCCTCGCGGCGCGTGCCCGAGCTGTTGATGTCGACGGCGGGGAAGATCCGGCGGTTGGCCAGGTCCCGGCTGAGGCGCAGCTCCATGTTGCCGGTGCCCTTGAACTCCTCGAAGATCACCTCGTCCATCTTCGAGCCGGTCTCCACGAGAGCCGTCGCGAGGATGGTGAGCGAGCCACCGTTCTCGATGTTGCGCGCCGCACCGAAGAACTTCTTCGGCGGGTACAGCGCGGCCGAGTCGACACCACCGGACAGGATGCGCCCGCTCGCCGGCGCGGCGAGGTTGTAGGCGCGACCGAGCTTGGTGATCGAGTCGAGGAGCACGACGACGTCGTGACCGAGCTCGACGAGGCGCTTGGCACGCTCGATCGCGAGCTCGGCGACCGTCGTGTGGTCCTCGGCAGGCCGGTCGAAGGTCGAGGAGATGACCTCGCCCTTGACGGCGCGCTGCATGTCGGTGACCTCCTCGGGACGCTCGTCGACGAGGACGACCATGAGGTGGCACTCGGGGTTGTTCGTCGTGATCGCGTTGGCGAGGGTCTGCATGATCATCGTCTTGCCGGCCTTGGCCGGAGCGACGATGAGGCCGCGCTGGCCCTTGCCGATCGGGGCGACGAGGTCGATGATCCGCGTCGTGAGCACGTTGGGCTCGGTCTCGAGCCGCAGTCGCTGCTGCGGGTAGAGGGGCGTGAGCTTGCCGAACTCGACTCGCTTCGCAGCCTCCTCGGGCGTCTGCCCGTTGACCGTGTCGAGACGCACGAGCGCGTTGAACTTCTGGCGCCCCACGTTGCCCGACGGCTGCTCACCGTCACGCAGCGCCTTGACGGCGCCGGTCACGGCGTCGCCCTTGCGCAGGCCGTTGCCCTTGACGATCCCGAGCGGGACGTAGACGTCGTTCGGGCCGGCGAGGTAGCCGGACGTCCGGACGAACGCGTAGTTGTCGAGCACGTCGAGGATGCCGCCGACGGGCACGAGCACGTCGTCGTCGCCGACCTGCAGGTCCTGGTCGTTCCAGTCCTGACCGCCCTCGCGGCCGCGGCCGCGCTTGCGGTCCCGGCTGCGCTGGCGGTTGCGGCTGCGGCGGCTGCCACCGTCGTCGTCGTAGCCGGCCTGCTGGCCGCGGTTCTGGTCGTGCGTGTCCCCGTGCTGACGATCCTGCTGGCGGTTGTCCTGCTGACGATCCTGCTGGCGGTTGTCCTGCTGACGATCCTGCTGGCGGTCGTTCTGCTGACGATCCTGCTGGCGGTCGCCCTGCTGACGGTCGCTCTGCTGACGGTCGCTCTGCTGACGGTCGGAGCGGTTGCCCTGCTGGCCACGGTCACGCTGACGGGACGCGCGGTCCTCGCCCTCGGGGGCCGCCTGCTCGCGGCGCTCGGCGCGCTGACCGGCTCCGGGCTCCTGCTCATCGGAGCGCGCCTCACGCGACGTCCGAGAGCCACCCTCCGACCGGGGAGCCCGCTCGGGGGTCCGCTCCGTGGTCCGCTCAACGGCCTGCTCGGAAGCCTGCTCGCGCGCCTGCGCCTCGTCGCGCGCCGGGGCGGCGTCGGAGGCAGGGGCCTGGACCTCGGGGGAGGTCTCCGGCGTCGCGGCGGAGCCCGCCGGACGGCTGACCCGGCGCGAGGCGCGGGCCGGGGCGGCCTGCGCGGGGGCGGTGTCGCCGGCCGAGGTCGTCGAGTCGGCCGAAGCCGCCGACGCTGCAGGCGCGGTCGCCGGGGCGGACGAGCCGCCCGACTGGCGGGCCTTGATCGCCTCGACGAGGTCGCTCTTGCGCATCTTCGCCGTCCCGGTGATGCCCATCGACGACGCGACGCCCTTGAGCTCGTCCAGCTTCATGGCCGACAGGCCGGAGAGCGGACGAGTGGTTGTTTCTGACACGAAGGATCCTTCCCCCTCGTTTGCGGCCCGGGACATTCCAGCGGGCCGGACTTGGACCAGGTTCGCTGGCCGTCTGAGATCCACTTCGGCGCAGAACGCGCCCAGAGGCACAGGAGTTCGCCTCAGTGTGGGGGTGGTGCACCGCCTGCGGTGTCGCGGCGTGTGGTGCGAGGTCAGGATACCACCCGGTCACCTCCGCCCGGGCGAAGCCGCGCGGGTCCGGCAGGTCAGCGAGCCCGGACCGTGGCACCCACCGTCGGCACCGTCGGCAGCAGCCGCTCCCACCTCGAGGCGAGATGTCCGGCTCGCACCTCCTCGGCCGCCTCACGCGTCGTGAGGACGAGCACGCTCGGACCGGCTCCCGACACGACGGCGGCACGACCCTGCGAGCGCAGCAGGTCCACGAGCTCCATGGTGTCGGGGTAGGAGGACCGGCGGGCCTCCTGGTGCAGCCAGTCCCGCGTGGCCGCGTGCAGGTGCGTCGGGTCCGCCGTGAGGGCGTGGACCAGCAGCGCTGCTCGACCGGCGCCCGCGGCGGCGGCCGCCAGCGGCACGGTCGCCGGCAGCACGGCACGGGCCGTTCGCGTCGCGAGCTGGGTCTCGGGGACGAAGACGACCACGTCGACGTCGGGGTGCAGGTCGAGGCGCGCGGTCACGGTGCGTTGGCCCTGGTCGAGGCCCGTGCCGTCGGGCATCCAGCTGACGGTGAGGCCACCGAGCACGCTCGCCGAGGCGTTGTCGGGGTGCCCCTCGAGCCGGCTCGCCAGATGCGTCGCCAGGCCGAGGTCGACGGGAACGCCCTCGCCGGGAGCCGGCCACCCGGCATACGCACTCTCGAGCACACCGGCCGAGAGAGCCTGTGCCGCAACGACGCCCGCGACGATGGCGGTGGCAGACGAGCCCAGGCCTCGACCGTGGGGGACGCCGTTGACGGCCTGCAGGTGCAGACCCGAAGGTGGCTCGACACCGAGCACGCTCCACGTGTGCTGCATCGTGGCGTGCACGAGGTGGCGCTCGTCGGTGGGAACCTCCTCGGCACCCTCACCCGCGACCTCGATGACGAGACCGGACTGGTCGGACGTCGTGACGACGTAGTCGTCCCACAGGCCGAGGGCGAGGCCGATCGAGTCGAAGCCGGGGCCCAGGTTGGCGCTGCTCGCGGGCACGCGCACGCTGACGGAGCGGCCCGCGGGCACCCGCAACACGTCCTCAGCCCTCCAGGCCGAGCGCCTGGGCCGCCGAGAACGCGTCGACCGACACGCGGGTCGGCACGACCTCTCCCCCGTCGGCCGTGCGCAGGGCCCACTGGGGGTCCTTGAGGCCGTGGCCGGTGACGGTGCAGACGATGCGCGCCCCGGCGGGGACGAGGCCGGCCGCGTGGCTGGCGAGCAGCCCCGCGACGGAGGCGGCCGAGCCGGGCTCGACGAAGACACCCTCCTTGGCCGACAGGAAGCGGTGCGCCTCGAGGATCTGCTCGTCGGTGACCGCCTCGATGCGGCCGCCGGACTCGTCGCGGGCCGCGATGGCCTGCTCCCACGACGCCGGGTTGCCGATGCGGATGGCCGTCGCGATCGTCTCGGGGTGGTCGACCGGGTGACCGAGCACGATGGGTGCGGCACCGGCGGCCTGGAAGCCCCACATCTGCGGCAGCCGGGTGGCCGGTCCGGGCTGGTCGCTGACCGCGTGGTCCGAGGAGTACTCGCGGTAGCCCTTCCAGTAGGCCGTGATGTTGCCGGCGTTCCCCACGGGCAGGCAGTGGATGTCGGGGGCGTCACCGAGCGCGTCGACGACCTCGAAGCTCGCGGTCTTCTGGCCCTCGATGCGGGCCGGGTTGACGGAGTTGACGAGCTCGACCGGGTAGGCCTCGGCCAGCTTGCGCGCCAGCGTCAGGCAGTCGTCGAAGTTGCCGTCGACCTGCAGCAGCGTCGCGCCGTGCGCGATGGCCTGGCTCAGCTTGCTCATCGCGATCTTGCCGTCGGGCACGAGGACACCGCACGTCATGCCGGCCTTCGTGGCGTAGGCCGCCGCCGACGCGCTCGTATTGCCGGTGCTCGCGCAGATGACGGCCTTGGCGCCCTTGCGCGCCGCCACGCTCATCGCGGTCGTCATGCCCCGGTCCTTGAACGACCCGGTGGGGTTGAGCCCTTCGTACTTGAGGTGCACCTCGGCCCCGACGAGGGCGGAGAGCTTCTCGGCGTGGATGAGCGGTGTGCCTCCCTCGTGGAGGGTGACGACCGGCGCACCCTCGAGCATCGGGAGCCGGTCGGCGTACTCGCGGATCACTCCGCGCCACTGGTGGGCCATCACGAACCTTCCACGCGCATGACGGAGTTGACGCCACGGACGACGTCGAGCGTGCGCAGTCGCTCGACCGTGGAGGACAGGGCCGCATCGGTCGCGGAGTGCGTGACGATGATGAGGTTTGCCCGGGCCGGCTGGCCGTCACCCGCGGGGACGAGCTGCTGACGCACGGTCTCGATGGACACGTCGTGGTCGGCGAAGGCCGCCGCGACCTGCGCGAGCACACCCGAGCGGTCCTCGACGTCGAGGCTGATGTGGTACCTCGTCTGGGCGTCACCCATGGTCAGCACGGGCAGGTCGGCGTAGCTGGACTCCCCCGGCCCGAGCCCGCCTCCGACGCGGTGGCGGGCCACGGCGACGAGGTCACCGAGGACGGCCGACGCGGTGGGATCGCCGCCGGCGCCCTTGCCGTAGAACATCAGCTCGCCCGCGGCGTCGGCCTCGACGAAGACGGCGTTGAAGGCCTCGCGGACCCCCGCGAGCGGGTGCGAGCGCGGGATCATCGCCGGGTGCACGCGCACGCTGACGCCCTTGTCGCTGCGCTCGCAGATCGCGAGCAGCTTGACGACACAGTCCATCTCGCGGGCGGCTGCGACGTCGGCCGCCGAGACCTCGGTGATGCCCTCGCGGTAGACGTCGGTGCCCGAGACCCTCGTGTGGAAGGCGAGCGAGGCGAGGATGGCTGCCTTGGCCGCGGCGTCGAAGCCCTCGACGTCGGCGGTCGGGTCGGCCTCGGCGTAGCCGAGCGCCTGGGCCTGCTCGACGGCGTCGTCGAAGCCCGCTCCGGTGGTGTCCATCTTGTCGAGGACGTAGTTGGTGGTGCCGTTGACGATGCCGAGCACCCGGCGCACCTCGTCACCGGCGAGCGACTCGCGCAGTGGGCGCAGCAGCGGGATGGCGCCGGCGACCGCGGCTTCGTAGTAGAGGTCGACGCCGTGCCGCGCGGCCGCGTCGTAGAGGGCCGGCCCGTCCTCGGCGAGGAGTGCCTTGTTGGCGGTGACGACCGAGGCGCCGTGCTCCATGGCGCGCAGGATGAGCGAGCGGGCCGGCTCGATGCCGCCGATGACCTCGACCACGACGTCGGCCCGGGTGACGAGCTCGTCGGCGTCGGTCGTGAACAGCCCCGGGTCGACGCCGAGCGCGGCCCGGTCCCGCCCGGCGCGGCGCACCGCGATGCCGACGATCTGCAGCGGCGCACCGACGCGCGCTGCCATGTCGTCGGCGTGCTCGACGAGCAGGCGCGCCACGGCTCCGCCGACGACACCCGCCCCGAGCAGGGCGACGCGCAACGGCCTGGGGTCACTCATGGCGCTGTCCACGCTTGGAATCCTGCCGCCTGTCCGGGTGCTGGACGGTCATTGTTTCGCGATCCGGACATCCGCGGCGCAGGATCTGCAGGCCCATCAGACGTCGAGGGCGAGCAGGTCGTCGATGGTCTCGCGCCGGACGATGACGCGTGCCACACCGTCCCGGACGGCGACGACCGGCGGCCGCGGCGTGTGGTTGTACTGGCTCGACAGGGACCGGCAGTAGGCGCCGGTGCCCGGGACGGCGATGAGGTCGCCCGCGCCCACGTCGCCGGGGAGGAACTCGTCCTTGACGACGATGTCGCCGCTCTCGCAGTGCCGGCCGACGACCCGCGCGAGGACGGGCGCGGCGCTGGCCGCACGGCTCGCCAGGGTGCAGGAGTAGTCGGCGTCGTAGAGGGCCGTGCGCACGTTGTCGCTCATGCCGCCGTCGACGGAGACGTAGACGCGCTGGGCGCCGCCATCGAGGTCGACCGGCTTGACGGTGCCGACCTCGTAGAGCGTGAACGTGCTGGGGCCGGCGATGGCGCGCCCGGGCTCGACGGAGATGCGCGGCACCGTGACCCCCTCGGCGCGGCACTCGCGCTCGATGATCTCGGCCATGCCGACGGCGAGGCTCTCGGGCGCCAGCGGGTGGTGCTCGGTCGTGTAGGCGATGCCGAAGCCGCCGCCGAGGTCGAGCTCGGGCAGCTGAGCCCCGAGCTCGCGGGCGATCTGCGTGTGGAGGCCGACGACACGCCGCGCCGAGACCTCGAAGCCTGCGGTGTCGAAGATCTGCGAGCCGATGTGGCTGTGCAGGCCGAGCAGGCGCAGCGACTCGGGCCGCTCGAGGATGCGACGCGCCGCCTCGAAGGCGTGCCCGCCGGCGAGCGACAGGCCGAACTTCTGGTCCTCGTGAGCCGTGGCGATGAACTCGTGGGTGTGCGCCTCGACCCCGACGGTGACGCGGACGAGGACGGGGGCCACGACGCCGAGCTCGGTCGCGACCGCTGCGACACGCTCGATCTCGTCGAAGGAGTCGATGACGATGCGGCTCACGCCGTACTCGAGGGCGTCGCGGATCTCGGCGACGCTCTTGTTGTTGCCGTGGAGGCCGATGCGCTCACCCGGGACTCCGGCGCGCTTCGCCACCGCGAGCTCTCCCCCGGTGCACACGTCGAGGTGGAGCCCTTCGTCGTGGACCCACCGCGCGACCTCGGTGCAGAGGAACGCCTTGCCGGCGTAGAAGACGTCGGCGCCACCTGACAGACCGTCGAATACCTCGGCATACGTCTGCTTGAAATCCCTTGCGCGGGAACGGAAGTCGTCCTCGTCGATGACGTATGCCGGAGTGCCGAACTCGCGCGCCAGCTCGGTCACGCTCACCCCACCGACGGTCAGGACCCCGTCGCTCCCCCGGCCGACCGACGTCGCCCACAGGGACGGGACGAGAGCGTTGACGTCGACGGGGGTCTGGAGCCACGCGGGGCCGCGATAGCCCTCCGCGTGCAGCGCTCCTGCTTCGTGTGCGCGCATGCTTACATCCTCTCCGGGGCCGCTGCGCCCAGGCGCGCGAGTCCATTGCGCAAGACGACGCGCGTGGCGTCGGCGAGCATCAGCCGAGCGCCGTGGACCGGCTCGGGGTGGGCCCCGGCGGTGAGCGGTCGGACGGGGTGGTCCCAGGAGTCGGCGAGCGCGGCGAGGTCGGTCACGGCGCGCCGCTGCTGCACCTCGTCGCCGGCGTGCCGGTCGAGCCGCTGCGGCAGGTCGGCCAGGGCCACCAGCAGGTGGCGCTCGGGGACGTGGGTCAGGTCGCCGAGGCGGGCGGAGGGGCGCCGCTCCACCCCGGCGGCCTCGGCGTTGCGGATGGTCCGGCACAGTCGGGCGTGCGCCAGCTGCGCGGCGCGGACCGGGTCGTCCGGGTCTCGGCTGCCGGGGGCCTCTGCGATCTCGCGGCGAGGCTCCCCACCGAGGGCGTAGCTGTCCTGCTCGTCGAGAACCCGCTGGATGATGCCGGCTCGGGCCGCGTCCTCCAGCGTGAGGGCGATGAGACCGCTCGGGGCGACCTCGACGGAGGCCACGGGCTTCTGGAGCGTGAGCCCCCGGGCGAGGACGCGGGCGAGCTCACGGGGTGCGAGGTCCAGCTCCGGCGCCCACCGCTGCGCGATCGGGGTCACCCAGTCGGCCACGACCCCGGCGGCCCGGCTGTCGGTCGGTCGGAAGATGGACCCCGCGGGAGGCCCGGCCTGCGCCTCGTCGGGCAGCTCGCCGGTGCGGGCCGCCAGCGCGGCGACCTCCTCGAGGAGGGCGCGCAGCTGCTCCGGCGTCATGGCGTGAGTCTACGAGGGGGCGCGTGCAGCCGGCTCGTGGAGCCCTTCCGGCGTCGGGTGCCCGACGGGCTCCATGAAACCGGGGGCGCATTCAGCGATCGCGCCCCGGTGCTGCTAATCTCACCGGGCGCACGAAAGTGCGAGCCGCCCCCGTAGCTCAGGGGATAGAGCACCGCCCTCCGGAGGCGGGAGCGCAGGTTCGAATCCTGCCGGGGGCACCGACGAGACGAAGGCCGACCTGATGGCGCGAAGCGCCCTTCAGATCGGCCTTCATCTCGTTCGTGCCCCCGAGGGGTTCGGGGAGGTTCCTTCCGAGGGACGAGGAAGGAACCGGAGTCCTGCCGGGGGGCCGGCTCCGAGGCCTCGGCGACCGACGTGGTGAGCCGACCGAGAACAGGACCCGAGAACAGCGCCTCACACCGACCGGTCTGCCACAGTGGGCGGCGTGCTCATCTCCAAGCCCGTCGCCGAGGCCATCCGCGCCGGCATCGTCACCCAGGCCTTCCGCCGCTGGGACGCTCCCCGGGTCAAGGTCGGAGGCCTGCAGCTGACCCCCGCCGGCCTCGTGCGCTTCGACGCCGTCAGCAGGGTGCGTGACCCGGAGAAGCTCACCGAGCGCGACGCCCGCACGGCCGGCGTCAAGGACCTGGCGACGCTGCAGAAGTTCCTGGCCCCGCGCGAGCGCAAGCCGTCGCCGCGGGGCGGTCGTGGTGGGGACACCGTCTATCGCATCAGGCTCAGCTGGGCCGGTGAGGACCCGCGGATCGCCTTGCGCGAGAGCCTTCCCGACGAGGACACCCTGCGCGACCTCGCCACGCGTCTCGCGCGCCTGGATGCGCGACCGACGGGTCCGTGGACGCTGGAGATCCTGGAGTGGATCCGGGACCACCCCCGGGTGGTCAGCAAGGAGCTCGCCGCCCTGCGCGGGGTGGACCTGCTCCCGATGAAGGTCGACATCCGCAAGCTGAAGACGCTCGGGCTGACGATCAGCCACGACGTGGGCTACGAGCTGTCACCGCGCGGCGTGGCCTACCTCGACTGGGTCGAACGCGTCGGCTGAGCTCGACCACACGGCATACGGCTGTCGTATGCCGTGTGGTCGGGCCAGCGGGTACCGCGACCCCTCGCGGGGACGGCCGACGCACCTTCGCGAGCGCCCGCCGACGGTGTGCAGCGTCAACGGGCCCGACCGCGCGACGGCGCGTCATCACTCCCCCGCCGAGCCCGCTCAGCGCTGGGTGGTGTCCGTGACCTCGCCGACGAGCTCCTCGAGGACGTCCTCGAGGAAGACGACGCCGGTGACGGCCGCGTCGCCGTCGATGACGCGCGCGAGGTGGGCACCGGTCAGCTGCATCGTGGCGAGCACGTCCTCGATGTCGTCGTCCTCGCGCACCGTGGCGAGCCGGCGGACCCGCTTGGGCGGGATCGGCTGCTCGTGCCGCTCGTCGTCGGCGTAGAGGATGTCCTTGAGGTGCAGGTAGCCCGCGATCTCACCGGCGGCGTCGCGCACCGGGTAGCGGGAGAAGCCCTGCTTGGCGACGAGCCGCTCGATGTCGGCAGGAGTCGCCCCGAGCCCGACCGTCGTCAGCGACCGCACGTCGACCGCGACCTCGCGGGCGCGCTTGTCGGAGAACTCGAGCGTCTTGGCGACGAGGCCGTGCCGCTCCTCCTCGATGAGGCCCTCGCGGCGGGACTCGCCGACGATGTGGGCCACCTCCTCGACGGTGAAGGCCGAGGTGATCTCGTCCTTGGGCTCGACGCGGAAGAGGCGCACGAGGGCCTTCGCGACGGTCTCCATCGCGTGGATGACCGGGCGCAGGGCGCTCGCGATGAAGAAGAGGGCCGGCACGAGCACCAGGGCAGCGCGGTCCGGGCCGGCGATGGCGAGGTTCTTGGGGATCATCTCCCCGACGACGACGTGCAGGTAGGACACGATGAGCAGCGCGATGGCGAGGGCCACCCCGCTCGCCCACGCGTCGGAGAGCCCCCACGCGGCGAAGACCGGCTCGAACAGGTGGTGCAGGGCCGCCTCGGCGAGCGCGCCGAGACCCACCGAGCACACGGTGATGCCGAGCTGAGCCGTCGCGAGCATCGAGCCGAGGCGCTCGAGGGCGAGCAGGCACGACTGCGCCCGCTTGCTGCCGGCGTCGGCGAGCGGCTCGAGCGTCGAGCGCCGCACGGCCATCGCGGCGAACTCCGCACCGACGAAGAAGGCGTTGCCGAGCAGGAGGAAGACGGAGACGACGTAGACCCAGGGACCGCTCACGAGCTCTCCCCCGGTCCGGTGGCAGACGGCATACGTCCAGCGCGTCCAGCGCGTCCGTCGCGCCCGTCGTGTCCGGCGCGCGCGTCGGCGCCGTCGTCCTGCGTCCGGTCGGCGCCGTCCTGCGGGAGGGACTCCGGGTCGGGCACGAAACGCAGCCGGTCGACCCGGCGACCCTCCATGCCGACGACGTTGATGCGCCAGCCTGGCACGCGCACGACGTCGCCGACGACGGGCACGCGCCCGAGGCTCGTCATGACGAAGCCGCCCATCGTCTCGTAGGTGGACCCGTCGGGCACGTCGGCGTCGAAGGCGTCGCGCACCTCGTCGGGGCGCCAGAGACCGGGCACCGTCCACGAGCCGTCGATGAGCTCGCGGCCGCCCTGGCGGCTGCGGTCGTGCTCGTCGGAGACCTCCCCGACGATCTCCTCCACGACGTCCTCGAGCGTGACGATGCCCGAGGTGCCGCCGTACTCGTCGACGACGACGGCCATCTGGAAGCCGCCCTCCCGCAGCTCGCGCAGCAGCGGGTCGAGGCGGATCGTCTCGGGCACGACGAGACGGTCGGACATGAGCGCCGAGACCGGCACGTCCTTGCGCCGCTCGTGGGGCACGGCCATCGCCTTCTTGACGTGGACGACGCCGTCGATGTCGTCCCAGTCCTCGCCCAGGACCGGGAAACGCGAGTGGCCGGTGCGCCGCGACAGGCGCAACACGTCGTCGGCGGACTCGTCGCGGTGGATGCCGGTGCAGCGCACGCGAGGGGTCATGACGTCGTCGGCGGTGCGCTCACCGAAACCGAGCGAGCGGGTCAGCATGCGAGCGGTCGTGATGTCGAGCGTGCCGGCCTCGGCCGAGCGCTGCACGAGGCTCGCGAGCTCCTGCGGCGTGCGCGCGCCCGAGAGCTCCTCCTGCGGCTCGATGCCGAGGGAGCGCAGGAACGCGTTGGCCGAGCCGTTGAGCACGACGATGAGCGGCTTGGCGATGACGGCGAAGACGCGTACGGGCAGCGCCACCACCTTGGCCGTCGCGAGCGGCGCCGAGATGCCGAGGAACTGCGGGAGCAGCTCGCCGAAGACCATCGAGAAGATCGTCGCGACGAGCAGCGCCAACGTGCTCGACACCGCCTCGACGCCGCCGGCTCCGAGCCCGAGACGCGTCAGCGGTCCGGCGAGGAGGACGCCGATCGAGGGCTGGGCGAGGTAGCCCACGACGAGCGTGGTGATCGTGATGCCGACCTGGGCCGCCGACAGCTGGGTCGAGAGCTGCTTGAGCGACTGGAGCACGACCCGGGCCCGCGAGTCGCCCTCGTCGATGGCGCGCTGGACCGTGGGCCGGTCGATGGCGACGAGGGAGAACTCGGCGGCGACGAAGAGGGCGGTGCCGGCGGTGAGCAGCACGGCGCCGAGGACGAGGAGCCACTCGGTCACCGTCGGACCGCCCGTCCGGCCGGGACGGGAGACCCGGCCCTGGTGGGCGGGACCTGGTCGCGAGGGAAGGTCATGGTGCGCCCACTATAAGGAGAAGCGGGAGGCCGCGGCGGCCCGGGCCGTGCTCCCGACCTGCGTGTGCACGAGGTATGCCGTGTGGTTGAGTTGGGCGCATCACGGCGGGGGACAGGGGCTCACGCGCGGGCCGAGGGAGGGATCAGGGCGGTGCACGGACGACCGGAGCTCACCGGACGCATCGAGGTGCGCGCCCTGACCAAGCGGTTCGGCTCCTTCACCGCCGTCGACCACCTCGACTTCGACGTCGAGCCGGGCCGCGTCACGGGCTTCCTCGGGCCCAACGGCAGCGGCAAGACCACGACGCTGCGCATGCTGCTCGGGCTCGTGCGCGCCACCCACGGCACGGCGACCATCGACGGTCACCGCTACGCCGACATCCCCAACCCGCTCACGGTCGTCGGGTCGGCGCTCGAGGCGACGAACTTCCACCCGGGACGCACCGGACGCAACCACCTGCGCGTGCAGGCCGCCGTCGCCGGCGTGCCGGACTCCCGGGTCGACGAGCTGCTCGAGCTCGTCGGCATCCCCGCGGCCGCCCGCAAGCGCGCCGGTGGCTACTCCATGGGGATGCGCCAGCGGCTCGGCCTCGCCGCGGCCCTGCTCGGTGACCCCCGCGTCATCATCCTCGACGAGCCGGCCAACGGCCTCGACCCCGAGGGCATCCGGTGGTTGCGCGGCTTCCTGCGCCACCTCGCCGACGAGGGCCGGACCCTGCTGATCTCCAGCCACATGCTCTCCGAGGTCGAGCAGACGGTCGACGACGTCGTCATCATCGCCAACGGGCGCAGGGTCGCCCAAGGCACGGTCGCCGAGCTGCGCGGCGAGCCCACGGCATACGTCCGCACGTCCGACCCCGACCGGCTCACGCAGGCGCTGCAGGCCCGCGGCCTGAGCGTCGCGCGGAGCGGCCCCGGCCTGCGGGTCACCACCGAGGACCTCGCGGTCGTCGGGGACGCCGCCCACGCCAGCGACGTCGCCATTCACGAGCTGCGCAGCGAGCAGACGCACCTCGAGGAGCTCTTCTTCAACCTCACCGAGAGCGAGGAGCACCGCAACCGCAACCTCGACGCCCACCCGTCCGGGGTCCCGGTTGAGCTGCCACCGCCGAGCGGACCGCCGATCGACCCCGCCCTGCTCGCTGAGCCTGCGGAGCCGTCGGCGCCCGCAGCGCCGACCCCCGCGGCCCCGACGGCCCCGACGGCCCGGCCCGAGCACGACGGAGGACGCCGATGACCGCCGCGGTGCGCGCCGAGCTGCGCAAGCTCTTCACCACGCGACTGTGGTGGGGCATGGCCATCGCCGTGCTGGTGAGCGGAGCGGCGTTCGCGGTCCTCTTCGCCTTCGTCTTCACCAGCGACGCGGTGCGCGGACCCCAGGCTGCTGCGGCCCCCCGCACCGACGCCGCGCTCGCCAAGGCCGTCTTCACCGGCGGCCTGCAGGTCGGCTACCTGCTCACCCTGTCCATCGGGGTCCTGACGATCGGCTCGGAGTACCGACACCAGACCATCACCGCGACCTTCCTCGCCATCCCGCGCCGGGGCCGGGTCATGGCAGCCAAGGTCGTCTCGCTCCTCGCGGTCGGCGCGCTCTACGGCCTGCTCTCGCTCGCCGGCGCCGTCGGTGCCGGCACGGTCGTGCTGAGCTCCAAGGGCGTCGCACCGTTCGCCGACACCTCGATCTGGCGCACCCTGGCCCTCTCGCTGCTCGTCCTCGGGCTGTGGGCCCTCATCGGTCTGGGGGCCGGCATCCTCATCCCCAACCAGGTCGCGGCCTTGCTCATCTCCGTCGCCGTCGCCTGGATCGTCGAGCCCCTCCTCGGCCTCGTGCTGGCGCTGACCGACTGGGGCAAGAGCGTCTCGCCCTACCTGCCGAGCCGGGCAACGAGCGCGATGCTCGAGTCCTCGAGCGGTGGCTTCGACGGACAGCCGGTGAACCAGCTGTCCTGGTGGGCGGGCGCGCTCGTGCTCATGGCGTATGCCGCCGTGATGGCAGGTCTCGGGACGTGGCGGACGCTGCGCTCCGACATCAGCTGAGCACCGTCGTGCCCATCGGCCCGCAGACGTGACCAACGCCTCCTCGAGCGCCGCGTTCGGCATCCGAGCCTCGGGCGGGTAACCGTGGCTTCGGGGCTAGGCTTGACCCCTGTATAGGCAAAGACGCACCCCAGCCAACGAAAGAGGCGCATTCGTCGTGTCCGATCAGTCCACGTCCGGTGACCCGATTGCAGCATTCGGGCCGAACGAATGGCTCGTCGACGAGCTCTACCAGCAGTTCCTGACCGACCGTTCCTCGGTCGACAAGGCCTGGTGGGGGTTCTTCGAGGACTACCGGCCGGGTGACGGCGACACGGCCGGCACGACGTCCGCCACGACGTCGACGACCGCCACGGCCACCAAGCCGGCAGCGACCGCCGCCCCGTCCAACGGGTCCTCGAACGGGTCGCCCAACGGGGCGCACACCGGTGGGGCGAACGGTTCGGCCGCGACGGCCACCGCCGCCGCCCCGGCGACGAAGGCGCCTGCCGCGCCTGCGGCGAAGGCTCCGGAGGCCAAGGCCCCGGCGGCGAAGGCTCCCGAGGCCAAGAGCGAGCCGAAGACCGAGCCGAAGACCGAGCCGAAGACCGAGCCGAAGAGCGAGCCCGGCGCCGAGACCCCGAAGCCGCGCGACATGCCCGCCGTCAAGGGCACCGGACCGGTCAACGAGGACGTCGTGACCCCGCTGCGCGGAGCGCCCTCGCGCGTCGTGGCCAACATGGAGGTCTCGCTCACCGTCCCGACCGCGACGAGCGTGCGTGCCGTCCCGGCCAAGCTGCTCATCGACAACCGCGTCGTCATCAACAACCACCTCGCCCGCTCGCGCGGCGGCAAGGTCAGCTTCACCCACCTCATCGGCTACGCCATGGTCAAGGCCCTGGCGCTCATGCCCGAGATGAACAACGGCTTCACCGAGGTCAACGGCAAGCCCGCGCTCGTGCGCCCGGCCCACGTCAACTTCGGCCTCGCCATCGACCTGCAGAAGGACGACGGCACCCGCACCCTCGTGGTCCCCTCGATCAAGTCGGCCGAGGAGATGGACTTCGTCCACTTCTGGACCGCCTACGAGGACATCGTGCGCAAGGCCCGCGCCAACAAGCTGACGGTCGAGGACTTCCAGGGCACGACGATCTCGCTGACCAACCCCGGCGGCATCGGCACCGTCCACTCGGTCCCGCGCCTGATGAAGGGCCAGGGCGCCATCATCGGCGTCGGCGCCCTCGACTACCCCGCCGAATGGCAGGGCGCGAGCAACGAGACGCTCAACAAGAACGCCGTGAGCAAGATCCTCACGCTCACCTCGACCTACGACCACCGGATCATCCAGGGCGCCCAGAGCGGCGACTACCTGCGGATCATCCACCAGCTGCTCCTGGGCGACAATCGCTTCTACGACGAGATCTTCGAGTCGCTGCGCATCCCCTACGAGCCGGTCCGCTGGATCCAGGACATCGACTCCTCCCACGACGACGACATCAACAAGGTCGCCCGGGTGCAGGAGCTCATCCACGCCTACCGCGTGCGCGGCCACCTCATGGCCGACACCGACCCGCTGGAGTACAAGCAGCGCCGCCACCACGACCTCGACGTCACGACGCACGGCCTGACGCTGTGGGACCTCGACCGCACCTTCGCCACGGGCGGCTTCGGCGGCTACCCGTTCCTCAAGCTGCGCAAGATCCTCGGCATCCTGCGTGACTCGTACTGCCGCACCGTCGGCATCGAGTACATGCACATCCAGGACCCCGAGCAGCGCAAGTGGATCCAGAACAAGGTCGAGCGGCCCTACGAGAAGGCCAACCGCGACGAGCAGATGCGGATCATGCGCCGCCTCAACGCCGCCGAGGCCTTCGAGACCTTCCTGCAGACGAAGTTCGTCGGCCAGAAGCGCTTCTCGCTCGAGGGCGGCGAGTCGGTCATCGCCCTGCTAGACCGCATCCTGTGCCGCTCGGCCAGCGACAACCTCGACGAGGTCTGCATCGGCATGCCGCACCGCGGCCGCCTCAACGTGCTCGCCAACATTGCCGGCAAGTCCTACGGCCAGATCTTCCGTGAGTTCGAGGGCACCCAGGACCCGAAGTCGGTCCAGGGCTCGGGCGACGTGAAGTACCACCTCGGCACCGAGGGCGAGTTCGTCTCCGAGGACGGCAGCAAGACGAAGGTCTACCTCGCCGCCAACCCCTCGCACCTCGAGGCGGTCAACCCGGTGCTCGAGGGCATCGTCCGCGCCAAGCAGGACCGCCTCAACCTCGCCGGCGAGTCGTTCACCGTCCTGCCCGTGCTCATGCACGGTGACGCGGCCTTCGCGGGCCAGGGCGTCGTCGCCGAGACGCTCAACCTCTCGCAGCTGCGCGGCTACCGCACCGGCGGCACGATCCACGTCGTCATCAACAACCAGGTCGGCTTCACGACGTCGCCGAGCAGCTCGCGCTCGTCGGTGTACTCGACGGACGTCGCGCGGATGATCCAGGCGCCGATCTTCCACGTCAACGGCGACGACCCCGAGGCCTGCGTGCGCGTGGCCGAGCTGGCCTACGAGTTCCGCCAGGAGTTCAACAAGGACGTCGTCATCGACATGGTGTGCTACCGCCGTCGCGGTCACAACGAGGGCGACGACCCGTCGATGACGCAGCCGCTCATGTACAACCTCATCGAGGCCAAGCGCTCGGTCCGCAAGCTCTACACCGAGTCGCTCATCGGCCGCGGCGACATCAGCGTCGAGGACGCCGAGGCCGCACTGCGCGACTACCAGCAGCAGCTGGAGCGCGTCTTCGTCGAGACCCGTGAGGCCAAGAAGGCCCAGGGCGCCGCGTCGGCCCAGACCGGCGACCGCGCGTCGGACGCCCCGGACAACGCGGGGCTCGAGCGCCCGACGGCGCAGGTCCAGGACGACGTCGCACCGGTGCGTTCGGCCGCCGAGACGGGCGTCCCGGCGAGCGAGATCGTCCACATCGGCGAGACCTTCGCCAACCCGCCCGAGGGCTTCACGATCCACCCGAAGCTCAAGCAGCTCATGGACAAGCGCGCGCAGATGGTCCACGAGGGCGGCATCGACTGGCCGATGGCCGAGCTGCTCGCGTTCGGCACGCTGCTCAAGGAGGGCACGCCGATCCGGCTGGCCGGCCAGGACAGCCGCCGCGGCACGTTCGTCCAGCGCCACGCGGTGCTCATCGACAAGAACAACGCGGAGGAGTGGACCCCGCTGCTCTACCTCGGTGAGGGCCAGGCCCGCTTCTGGGTCTACGACTCGCTCCTGTCGGAGTACGCCGCGATGGGCTTCGAGTACGGCTACTCGGTCGAGCGCCCCGACGCCCTCGTGCTCTGGGAGGCCCAGTTCGGCGACTTCGGCAACGGCGCCCAGACGATCGTCGACGAGTTCATCTCCAGCTCGGAGCAGAAGTGGGGCCAGCGCAGCTCGGTCGTGCTGCTGCTGCCGCACGGCTACGAGGGCCAGGGACCCGACCACAGCTCGGCGCGCATCGAGCGCTACCTGCAGCTGTGCGCCGAGAACAACATGACGGTCGCCTACCCCTCGACCGCAGCGAGCTACTTCCACCTGCTGCGCCGTCAGGCCTACGCCCGCCCGCGCACGCCGCTCGTCGTCTTCACCCCGAAGTCGATGCTGCGCAGCAAGGCGGCGGCGAGCTCGGTGGAGGCGTTCACCACGGGCGGCTTCCGGCCGGTCCTCGCCGACCACGAGGGCGTGACCAAGGACGTCACCCGCGTGCTGTTCGCCAGCGGCAAGATCGTCCACGAGCTCGACGCCGAGCGTGAGAAGCGCGGCGACACCTCGACGGCGGTCATCCGGGTCGAGCAGCTCTACCCGATCCCCGAGCAGGAGATCGTCGACGCCGCCTCGAAGTACCCCGGCGCCGAGCTGGTGTGGGTGCAGGACGAGCCGCGCAACCAGGGCGCCTGGCCGCTCATGGCCCAGTGGCTGCACGAGGACCTCTGCGACCTCGGCGAGACCCGCCCGTGGCGCGTCGTCGCCCGCAAGGCGGCTGCATCGCCCGCGACGGGCTCGTCGAAGAAGCACGCGGTCGAGCAGGCCGAGCTCATGGAGCGCGCCTTCGGCCGCTGAAGCCCGCCGGACCGAGCGAGGGACCCCGCCACATCGGCGGGGTCCCTCGCCGCGTTCCGGGGTGACGGCATACGCACGCGTCGGCGTCGGGGCCGAGATCGGGCGCTCGTCCCCGGCCCGCCTCCGCCGGCCCCGCGCCCGCACGCGATAGCCTCCCATCGTGTACTTCACCGACAGGGGCATCGAGGAGCTGGCGGCCCGGCGCGGCGAGGAGGAGGTCACCTTCGAGTGGCTCGCCGAGCAGCTGCGCACGTTCGTCGACCTCAACCCCGAGTTCGAGGTGCCGGTCGAGCGACTCGCGACGTGGCTCGCCCGACTGGACGACGACGAGGACTGAGCACGTGAGCGACCGCAGCGACCGAGGCGACCGAGCCGAGACGCACCCCGACGCCCCGAGGGAGCCCTACGGCGTGGGCCCGGCCTACCCCTCGTCCCACACCCGGTTCACCAACGACGGCCCGGGTCGGTATGCCGCGAGCCCGGCTCCCACGCACGGCTCCCCTGCCGCTGCGGCGGACTCCACGGACGCGACCGGCACGTCCGGCGCCACGGGCGGCACGGGTGGCACCGGCCCGAGCAGCGGCGCGGACGACCCCTACTACGCCCCGAGCGCCGAGTTCACCGTCGCCGAGGGGATCCGCGACGTCGGCATGGTGTTCGTCGGTGCCTCGATGACGGCGGGCTACGGCGACCCGAAGGGCCTGGGCTGGGTCGGCCGCGTCGTCGCCCGCACGCAGCACCCCGACCTCGACCTCACGGCCTACAACCTCGGTGTCCGCGGCAACACGTCCGGCGACATCGTGGCCCGCTGGGGCGCCGAGTGCCACCCCCGCTGGAAGGGCCGCACCGAGCGCCGCCTCGTGCTCAGCGTCGGCACCAACGACGTCGTCACCGGCATGACCATGGCGCGCTCGCGCCTCAACCTCGCCAACGTGCTCGACGAGGCCACCAACGCCGGCATCGGCGTCTTCGTCGTCGGGCTGACCCCGACCCTCGACGTCGAGATGAACCGCAAGATCGAGGCGCTGGCCGAGGCCCAGGCGGACGTGTGCTCACGCCGCGGCATCACCTACGTCGACTGCTACCGCCCGCTGGCCACGCACGACCAGTGGATGGCCGACCTCGCCGCGAGTCCCGACCGCTCGCACCCGGGACAGGCCGGCTACGGCCTCATCGCCTGGCTCGTGCTCCACAACGGCTGGAACGACTGGCTCTCCCTCAGCTGAGCCTGTCGTCGGCCCCGCGGCCTCCGGTCCCGCCCGTGCGCGGGTCCTGCGTCTCGCCTCCCTCGCGACTCCCGCCCTCGTCGGCGGCCTGGTCGCGCCGTCCCGGCGCGGACACGGCGGCGCCGATGCTCGCGACCGCGACGACGGCCACGGCGACCGCGACCGGCGTGCGATCGGACTCGTGCAACGACCACGCGACGGGCAGCAGGAGCGCGTTCCACAGCACGGTGGGGGTGCGCGGCCAGTCGGCGGCGCGCACCCAGCCACGGGTCAGGGCCAGCAGACCCAGGCCGAAGACGAGGATCAGGGCGCCGGAGGTCGCGGCGCGCGTCAGGTCCTCTGTGGCGCCGGTCACCATCTCGTAGACGTAGAAGCCGGCGAAGCCGAGGACGGCCACCGCCTCGACCAGGGTGAGCAGCCCTGCCACGCGGTGGGATCCGCGCACCTCGCGGGTCGGGGACGTCGATTCGGTCACCCTGCCAGCCTAGCGATCCCGGCGCCCGGGGCCTCCGCGTCCCTCTCGGCGGGCGGCTCGTGGCCGTGAGGTCTGGAACTGGGGGCCGACTGCCGATAGACTCAATCCTTGGTGTGGTCGGCGCCCAGTCGTTGAACACGGACACGGACTCCGGTCACACTGGATCATGGCCCGCGACGCGTACGGAACATATTCGTGCGCGTTTCCGTTGGTCAGGGGGTCATCCCCCATGGCACGACGACACCATGACTTGGCTCCGACAACGACGCTGGCGCCCCGCACATGCACCGCGACCGACACCCGGACGTCGGTGCCGAACCGACATACATGAAGGAGCACGCCACATGGATTGGCGCGACCGCGCTGCCTGCCTCGAGGCCGATCCGGAGCTGTTCTTCCCCATCGGGAACACCGGCCCGGCCATCCTGCAGATCGAGGAGGCGAAGGCCGTGTGCCGGACCTGTCCGGTCATGGACACCTGCCTCAAGTGGGCCATCGAGACCGGCCAGGACGCCGGCGTCTGGGGCGGCCTCTCCGAGGACGAGCGACGCGCCCTGAAGCGCCGCAACGCCCGCGCCCGCCGCGCCGGCTGACCTCCGCAGCACCCCCTCCGCACGACACACGTCCGCGAGCCCGGTGACCGTCACGGTCGCCGGGCTTTTGGGTGCCCGCGCGCACGCCGCGGGCCGCCGGGGCACCCGCCTGGTCGCCGTCAGGTGATCGGGCGCAGGCGCGCGCTGAAGCGGGCGCGGGTGCCGTGGGGCACCAGCGGCTCCCAGGTGATGCGGCCCTGGAGGTCTCCGACGAGCGACTGCACGATCTGGGTGCCGAGCCCCGAGCCGGGCCGGCGCGCCGGGTCGATGCCCTTGCCGTCGTCCTCGATCGAGACGGTGAGGCTCGACTGACCACGGTCGTCGGTGACGCGCTCGATGGCGATGCGGACCTCTCCACCGGCGTCGCCGAGGCCGTGCTCGATGGCGTTCTGGACGAGCTCGCTCATGATCATCGCGAGCGAGGTGGCGTCCTCGGCCCGCAGGCGCCCGAACGAGCCGCGGGTGACGGTGTGGACCGGCGCACCGTTGGCCGAGACCTCGACGACGGCGTTGAGGCCGCGCTGGGCGATGGTGTCGAAGTCGACCGTCTCGTCGAAGCCCTGGCTCAGCTGCTCGTGGACCATGGCGATGGTCCCCACCCGGCGCTCGGCCTCCGCGAGCGCGAGCTTGGCCTCCCCGTCGGGCAGGCGGCGCGACTGCAGGCGCAGCAGGGCAGCCACCGACTGGAGGTTGTTCTTGACCCGGTGGTGGATCTCGCGGATCGTCGCGTCCTTGGTCATCAGCTCGCGCTCCCGGCGGCGGAGCTCGCCCACGTCACGCATCAGCACGATGGCCCCGAAGCGCTGGCCGGCCTCGGTGAGCGGGATGGCCCTCATCGAGATCGTGGTGCCCCCGGCGACGACCTCGGTGCGCCACGGCTGGCGTCCGGTGACGACGAGCGGCAGCCCCTCGTCGACGGGGTAGGACTCCCGAACGTTGTCGGTGACGATCTGCGCGAGGCTCGCGCCCACCACCTCGCCGAGGTGCCCGAGGCGGTGCAGGGCCGAGACGGCATTCGGGCTCGCGTAGGTGACGACGCCGTCGACGTCGAGCCGGATGACGCCGTCACCGACCCGGGGCGCGCCACGGCGCAGCCCGGTCGGCGCGCCGCTGTGCGGGAACTCTCCCCCGGTCACCATGCGGCACAGCGCGTCGGCGGTGGCGAGGTACGTCAGCTCCAGGCGGCTCGGCGTCCGCGTCGTCCAGAGGTTCGTGTGCCGTGTCATCACAGCGACGACATGGCCCCCACGCACGACCGGGATGTACTCCTCGCGCACCGACTGGTCGGGGCCCTGCTCGTGGGTCACGACGACCTGCCGCACGCGCAGGATGCGCTGCTCGGACGCCGCCTCGTCGAGCAGGTCGCGGGTGCGGCCCGGGTCGGCCACCCTGCCGACCTGGTCGTCGACGAAGACGAGCTGGCCGGTCGTCGGACGCACGTGGGCCACGGCCTCCCAGCGTTCGCCCGACGAGCGGACCCAGAGGACGAGGTCGGCGAACGAGAGGTCGGCGACGAGCTGCCAGTCACCGACGAGCAGCTGCAGCCACTCGACGTCGTGGTCGGGCAGGTTCGTCCGGCCGCGCAGGAGCTCGCTCAGGGTCGCCACACCCCGAGCCTAGTGAGCCTCCTGGTGACGCCCGGCCCGGCTCCCCTCGAGTGGCCCCGCCGCCCCACCGCCGTGATCCGGTACGCGTGGGGCTGCGTGGCCACTCGAGTGGGCGCTACGCCGTGGCTGCCTTCTTGCCGGCAGCCTTCTTGCCGGCTGCCTTCGTGCCGGCTGCCTTCGTGCCGGCTGCCTTCGTGCCGGCTGCCTTCGTGCCGGCTGCCTTCGTGCTCGGTGTCGCCCCCTGGGCTGCGGTCGGAGCCGTCGCCCTCTGGCTCGGTGACGGCTTCGTGGCAGCCGCCTTCTTCGCCGGGGCCTTCTTGGCTGCGACCTTCTTCGCCGGCGCCTTCTTCGCCGGGGCCTTCTTCGCGGGCGTCGACGCGGAGGCGGACTCGACGGGGGTCGGCTGGCCGGAGGCCGCAGGCTTGGTCACGGTGCGCAGCGTGCGCAGGGCGACCGAGAGGGCGGCGATGCCGGCGTGGCTCATCCGCTCGATCCCGCCCAGCGCTGCTCGCGCCCGGCCCAGCGCGTCGGCGTTGAGCTCGGACCACTCGGCGAGGCGCCCAGCGGCGTCGTGGGCCGAGCTGCTGACCTCGAGCACCGAGCGCGTCAGGCTCTCGAGGACGGCATACAGGTCGTCGCGCAGCGCGCCACGGGCCATGGCGTCCCAGCGGTCGTCGCGGGGCAGCATCGTGACGCGCGTCAGCATGGCGTCGATGGAGAACGTCTCCGAGGTCAGGAAGTAGACGCCGACGACGTCGTCGAGCTGCTCCCCCGTGTCCTCGGCGATCTCGATGCAGTCCAGCAGCGAGTAGAGGTCGAGCAACGACGCGGCGCCAAGGGCGAGCTCCTCCGGGACGCCCTTGCCCTCGAGCTCGCGCGCCCGTCGGCCCAGGCGGGTGCGCTCGCTGCCCTGCAGCAGCTCGCCGATACGACCCGAGAAGGCCTGGATGCCGGGGCGGAAGCGGGCCACCTCGGCAGCGATGTCGAGCGAGGCGGGGCGGGAGGTGAGGAACCACCGCACCGACCGGTCGATGAGCCGGCGGAACTCGAGGTAGAGCGCAGTCTGGGCCGCCGTGCTCACGACGTTGTCGGTCGCCTCTACGCGTCGCACGAAGCCGGCGAGGTCGAACACCTCGCGGCACACGACATAGGCCCGCGCGACCTGCTCGGGCGTCGCACCGGTCTCCTCCCCCGCCCGGTAGGCGAAGGTGATGCCGCCGCGGTTGACCATCGAGTTGGCCACCGCGTTGGTGATGATCTCGCGTCGCAGCGGGTGGGCGGCGATCTGCTCGGCGTACTTGGCCCGCAACGGCTTGGGGAAGTACTCCGCCAGGGTCGTCTCGAACCACGGGTCGTCGGGCAGCGAGGTGGTGATGAGCTGGTTCTTCAGGTAGAGCTTCGCGTAGGCGACGAGCACCGAGAACTCCGGCGACGTCAGGCCGAGGCCGTCCTTCTGGCGCCGGGCGATGACGGCGTCGCTCGGGAGGAACTCGAGCGAGCGGTCGAGGTCGCCCTCGGCCTCGAGGAACTGGATGAGCCGCTCGTGCACGCCGAGCATCCCGTGCTGCTGCGCCCGGGCGTTGCCGAGCAGGACGTTCTGCTCGTAGTTGTCGCGCAGCACCTGCTCGGCGACCTCGTCGGTCATCGACGCGAGCAGCGTGTTGCGGCGCTTGGTCGTCAGCTCGCCCGAGCGGGTCAGCTCGGTGAGCAGGATCTTGATGTTGACCTCGTGGTCGGAGGTGTCGACGCCGGCGCTGTTGTCGATGGCGTCGGTGTTGACGCGCACCCCGGCGAGCGCCGCCTCGATGCGGCCGAGCTGGCTCGCCCCGAGGTTGCCGCCCTCGCCGACGACCTTGCAGCGCAGGTCGCCGCCGTTGACGCGGATGGCGTCGTTGGCGCGGTCGCCGATCTCGCCGTTGGTCTCACCGGCCGCCTTGACGTAGGTGCCGATGCCGCCGTTCCAGAGCAGGTCGACCGGCGCGAGCAGGATGGCCTTCATCAGCTCGGCGGGCGTCATGCTCTTGGTGTTGGCGCGCAGGCCCAGGGCCGCGACCATCTGGGGGCTCACGGGCACCGACTTGGCCGACCGCGAGAAGATCCCGCCGCCCTTGCTGATGAGCGACGCGTCGTAGTCGGCCCACGAGGAGCCCGGCAGGTCGAACATCCGCCGCCGCTCGGCATACGAGCTCGCCGCGTCGGGGGTGGGGTCGACGAAGATGTGCCGGTGGTCGAAGGCGGCCAGCAGGCGGATGTGCTCGGACAGCAGCATGCCGTTGCCGAAGACGTCGCCGCTCATGTCACCGACGCCGACGACCGTGAACTCCTGTGTCTGGGTGTCGACCCCGAGCTCACGGAAGTGGCGCTTGACCGACTCCCACGCGCCGCGGGCGGTGATGCCCATGCCCTTGTGGTCGTAGCCGGCCGACCCGCCCGAGGCGAAGGCGTCGTCGAGCCAGAAGCCGTACTCGGCCGAGAGGCCGTTGGCGATGTCGGAGAACTTGGCCGTGCCCTTGTCGGCCGCGACGACGAGGTAGGTGTCGTCCTCGTCGTGCCTGACGACCCGGTGCGGTGGGACGGCCTGGCCCGACACGAGGTTGTCGGTGACGTCGAGCAGGCCCGAGATGAACAGCTTGTAGGACGCGATGCCCTCGTCCATCCACGCGGCCCGGTCGACCGCGGGGTCGGGCAGCTGCTTGGCGTAGAAGCCACCCTTGCTGCCGGTGGGCACGATGACGGCGTTCTTGACCATCTGCGCCTTGACGAGCCCGAGCACCTCGGTGCGGAAGTCCTCGCGGCGGTCGGACCACCGCAGGCCACCGCGGGCGACCTTGCCGAAGCGCAGGTGCACGCCCTCGACGCGGGGGCTGTAGACCCAGATCTCGAACATCGGCCGCGGTGCCGGCAGGTCGGGGACCTTCTTGGGGTTGAGCTTGAGGGACACGTACGCCTTGTCGTGCCCCGCCTCGTCGGGCTGGTAGAAGTTGGTGCGCAGGCTAGCGAGGACGACTCCGAGCAGCGCCCGCACGATGCGGTCGTGGTCGAGGCTCGCGACGTCGTCGAGGGCCTCCTTGATGCCCGCGACGATGTGCTTCTGCCGGGCGGCGCGCTTGTCGCGGCCACTCTCGGTGTCGGGGAAGGCGTCGGGGTCGAAGCGCGCCTCGAAGAGCTCGACGAGGCTGCGCGAGATGCCGGTGTTGGCCGCGAGCGCCGACTCGACGTAGTCCTGCGAGAAGGTCGAGCCCGTCTGGCGGAGGTACTTCGCGACGGTGCGCAGGATGACGACCTGGCGCCACGTGAGCCCTGCGGCCAGCACGAGGGCGTTGAAGCCGTCGGACTCGGCGCGACCGTCCCACACGGCCCGGAAGGCCTCCTCGAACCGCTCGCGGACGGTGCTCGCGAGGGCGGCGTCGCCCGAGCCCCAGGTCTGCGCGTCGGCGCACAGGCCGAAGTCGAAGATGTGCAGCGTGCGACCGTCGGGCCCCGGCACCTCGTAGGGACGCTCGTCGGTGACCTCGACACCGAGGTGGGTGAAGAGCGGCAGCACCTGGGTCAGCGAGAGGTCGGCGCGGCGGTAGAGCTTGAAGCGCCGCTCGCGCGGGTCGTCGGACGCCGGGTCGTCGTAGAGGTGCAGCCCGGTCGTGCGGTCGCCGTCGCCGAGCGCGTCGATGCGGTCGAGGTCGTCGACGGCCGTGGCGACGTCGAAGTCCTCCTTGTACGCCTCGGGCAGGGCCTTGGCGTAGGCCGCCATCGTGCGTGCGGCCCCCTCGATCCCGCGGGCCTCGCCGAGCGCCTCGGAGAGGTCCTCGTCCCAGGTGCGCGTGGCGTCGATGACGCGCTGCTCGAGGGCAGCCTCGTCGACGTCCGGGATGTCGGTGCCGGCCGGCATACGCACGACGAAGTGCAGCCGTGCGAGCGTGGACTCGCTGACGCGCGTGGTGTTGTCGATGTTCTCGCCGCCGAAGGCCTCGAGCAGGATGGCCTCGATCCGCAGGCGAACGGTCGTGTTGTAGCGGTCGCGCGGGAGGTAGACGAGGCAGGAGACGAAGCGCCCGAACTCGTCACGGCGCAGGAAGAGCTTGGTCTTGCGCCGCTCCTGCAGGTGCAGGACGCTCGTCGCGATCTCGGCCAGCTGCGCCGAGCTCGTCTGGAAGAGCTCGTCGCGGGGGTAGGTCTCGAGGATCTGCAGGATGTCCTTGCCCGAGTGGCTGTCGGCGCTCAGGCCGGTCAGGCGCAGGACCTCCTGCGCGCGCACGTCGAGCAGCGGGATGTCGTGGATCGTGTCGTTGTAGGCGGCCGACGCGTAGAGGCCGAGGAAGCGCTGCTCGCCGACGCACTCGCCACGCGCGTCGAAGCGCTTGATCGAGATGTAGTCGAGGTAGACGTCGCGGTGGACGGTCGCGCGCGAGTTGGCCTTGGTGATGATGAGGATGCTCGAGTCGCGCGCGGCCCGGCTGGCGGCCGGGGTGAGCACGAGTCCCTTTCCGGCAGAAGGCCGGTCGTAGCGCAGCAGGCCCAGACCGGTGCCGGGCACCTGGCGGGAGACGTCCTTGCCGTTCTCGTGCGCGAGGGAGTACTCGCGGTAGCCGAGGAAGGTGAAGTTGTTGTGCGCGAGCCACTCGAGGAAGCGGCCGGCCTCGCGGGCGTGGTGCGGGTCGGTCCCGGGTGGCGTCGCCGAGCGCAGCTCGCTCGCGATGGTGAGCGCGTGCGCGCGCATCTTCGGCCAGTCCTCGACCGAGTCCCGGACGTTCTCGAGGACGTGGCGCAGGCGCTCCTCGACGTCGGGCAGCGCGTCGTCGGGCAGGCGGTCGATCTCGAGGTGCATCCACGACTCGCGGACGAGACCGACCGAGCTCGAGCGAACGGTGGTCGAGCCGTCGGTGACAACCGACTTCAGCTCGCCGGTGATGTCGCGCGAGACCGTCATCTGCGGGTGGACGATGAGGTGCACGCCGCGGTCGAAGCCGCCGAGCGCCGCAACGACCGAGTCGACGAGGAAGGGCATGTCGTCGACGACGACCTGCACGACGGAGTGGCTCGTCGACCACCCCTCGTCCTCGGCCGTGGGGTTGAAGGCGCGCACGTTGAAGGTGCCGACCTGGCGCTGCTGGGCGAAGGCGCGGTGCTCGGTGGCGATCATCGCGAGCTCACGCGCCGGACGGGCCAGCAGGTCCTCGGTGGCGACGAGGCGGTAGTAGGCGCGGAGGAACTCCTCGAGCTCGTCCGGCGCGGCCCCTGCGGATCGGCCGCGCCCCCGGCGCGGGACGGGCGCCACGGCCGCCGCGGCGGCCTTCATGACGTCGATTCGAGACTGTTCGAGTGACGCTGACATGCGGTAGTCGGATTCCTCACCGTGCGGCCTGTGCGGCGACACGTCGTTGTGCCGCGCATCTCACCATGTGAGCCTATCGCCGTCCGTCCCCGCGCCCGAACCGGCCCGCCGCCGCGCCTGCGGTCACCTTCGCGGCGCGCACGGCCCCGGTGGAGAACTCCGGGGCGGGAGGGGCAGGAGTCCCTAGAGTGGTGACATGACCGACGGGAGCCCGGGGGCGGGTGCTGCGGACCCGGCCATCCTCCGAGCCCTCACGACCGGCCGCTCCACGACGCGGACGATGTCGGACGAGCTGCTGACGCATCTGCCCGACCTCGGTGACCTTCCGACGCAGCGCGCCCTCGACGCGTGGGTCGAGCAGGCGGCCGACACCTTGCGGGCGCTCTCGGAGGCGCTCGAGGAGCGGCTGCTCGAGCTCGGCTCCGCTCGATCGCTCCCGCCGGCCGTCGACGACCAGTCCTCCTCCGCGACAACGGGATCCGCCTCGAGACGGGGTGACGCCTGGTGACTCTCTCGGCGGGCGACGCCGGCTCCACCTCCGCCCTCGGCGGTGCGCTGCGCACGCAGGCCGGCGGCCTGGCCGACTTCGTCGTCGACCTCGACGCGGCAGCCCGTCGAGCAGCGCGCACCGGCTCCCCCGACGTGACGGGCCCCGAGCGCGACCTCGTGACACGCGCCGCCACCGAGCTCGACCGCGTCGGCGGACTGCTGCAGTCGTGGACCACCACGGCCGTCGAGTCCGCCGCCCGCGTGCGCGCCCTCGAGCCGGCACTGACCCGTTTCGACCTCGTCATCGACGGGCAGCTCGTCGTCGAACGCTCGGGGCCGAGCCGGGTCGAGCCGGGCGAGAGGCTGGCCGAGCGCGACCGCCTCCAGGAGCTGCTCAACCGCGTCACCGCCGTGCGGTCGCGCGAGCAGGCACGGCTGCGCCGCGAGCTCGAGGCGTCCGCGACGACGCTCGCAGCGCTGTCCGACCGCGCCCGCTCAGGCGCCTGACCCGGTCGACGACACACCTCCTCGCGTGCCTGCCCCCGTGCAATAGCGTGGCGGCCATGAAGATCTCCGAGACGATCACGTATGCCGCGCCGCCCGAGGCCGTCTACGCCATGGTCACCGACCGCGCCTTCCAGGAGCGCAAGTGCGTCGAGGCCGGCGCGCAGCGTCACGAGGCGGCGGTCAGCCCGGCCGGAGACGGCGCCCGCGTCGTCACCAAGCGCGACCTGCCCGCCGACGACCTGCCCGACTTCGCCAAGTCCATCGTCGGGCCGACCCTCTCGGTGACCGAGACCTACGAGTGGGGCTCCCCGGCGGCGGACGGTTCCCGCACCGGCACCCTGACGGTCGAGGTCGCCGGCGCTCCCGTCGCGATGCGCTCGGCCGTGCGCCTCGCACCGTCGGGCGGCGGCACGCAGATCACCATCGAGGGCGACCTCAAGGCCTCGATCCCGCTCTTCGGCGGCAAGGTCGAGAAGGCTGCCGCCCCGGCCGTCATCGACGCGATCCGCAGCGAGCAGCGCACCGGCAACGCCTGGCTCTCCGAGCGCGCCTGACAGCGCCGGCACGCCGGTCTGCCGCTCGCCCGGGCTCCGGGTTCCGGGCGGCGGCGCCAGTCCTCAGCCACACGCCGCAGGGCCCGCCTCCACCCGGAGACGGGCCCTGCGGCATACGCGCTCAGCAGGTCAGCCGGCGCTCACCCCATGTGCGGGTAGGTGTGGTTCGTCGGCGGCACGAACGTCTCCTTGATCGAGCGGACGCTCGTCCAGCGGAGCAGGTTCTGCGCCGCCCCGGCCTTGTCGTTGGTGCCGGAGGCGCGGCCGCCACCGAAGGGCTGCTGGCCGACGACGGCGCCGGTCGGCTTGTCGTTGACGTAGAAGTTGCCGGCGGCGAAGCGCAGGCGCTTGGTGGCGTCGGCGATGACGCGGCGGTCCTGGGCGATGATCGATCCGGTCAGGCCGTAGGGGGCGAAGCGCTCCATCTGGTCGAGCACCGTGTCGTACTGCGCGTCGGGGAAGACGTGCACCGACAGGATCGGCCCGAAGTACTCGGTGCGGAACGACTCGTCGGCGGCGTCCTTGATCTCGAGGACCGTCGGGCGCACGAAGTAGCCGACCGAGTCGTCGTAGGTGCCGCCCGCGACGACGTCGATGCCCTTGGCCGCGTGGGCGCGGTCGATGGCGTCCTTGTGCTTGGCGAACGCCCGGTCGTCGATGACGGCGCCCATGAAGTTGGACAGGTCGGTGACGTCGCCCTGGGTCAGGCCGTTGGTGATGTCGACGAGGTCGCCCTTGATCTGCTTCCACACCGAGGCGGGGACGTAGGCGCGCGAGGCGGCCGAGCACTTCTGGCCCTGGAACTCGAAGGCGCCGCGGATCATCGCGGTGCGCAGCACGGCCGGGTCGGCGCTCGGGTGCGCGAGGATGAAGTCCTTGCCACCGGTCTCGCCGACGAGGCGCGGGTAGGTGCGGTAGCGGTCGAGGTTGGTGCCGACCTCGTGCCACAGGTGCTTGAACGTCGGCGTCGAGCCGGTGAAGTGGATGCCGGCGAGGTCCTCGTCGCGCAGCGCCACCTTGCTGACGTTGATGCCGTCGCCGGTCACGAGGTTGATGACGCCGGGCGGCATGCCGGCCTCCTCGAGCAGCTCCATCGTCAGCTGGGCCGCGAGCTGTTGCGTCGGGCTCGGCTTCCACACGACGGTGTTGCCCATGAGGGCCGGGGCGGTCGGCAGGTTGCCGGCGATGGCCGTGAAGTTGAACGGGGTGACCGCGTAGACGAAGCCCTCGAGGGAGCGGTAGTCCGAGCGGTTCCAGATGCCCTTGGCGTTGAGGGGCGGCTGCTGCTCCAGGATCTGCCGGGCGAAGTGGACGTTGATGCGCCAGAAGTCGATGAGCTCGCACGCGGCGTCGATCTCGGCCTGGTAGGCCGTCTTGCTCTGGCCGAGCATTGTCGCCGCGTTGAGGCGGGCGCGCCACGGGCCGGAGAGCAGCTCGGCGGCCTTGAGCAGGATGGCGGCGCGGTCGTCGAACGACAGCTCGCGCCACATCGGGGCGGCGGCCTTGGCGGCGTCGACGGCGGCCTGCCCCTCCTTGACGGTGGCGTTGCGCAGCGTGCCGAGCACCTTGCGGTGCGCGTGCGGCTGGCGCACGGCGATCTTGCGCCCCGTGCCGACCACGCGCTCGCCGTTGATCGTGTGGGGCAGCTCGGTCTGGGTGGACCCCAGCTCGGCGAGGGCGACCTCGAGCGCGGCTCGCTCGGGCGAGCCCGGCGCGTAGTCGAGCACCGGCTCGTTGGCCGGTGCGGGCACGTGGGTCACGGCGTCCATCAAGTTCTCCTGCGGTTGGCACGGTCTGCGCCCGGGGGCGCGATGGGGTGGCCGCCTCGTGGGCAGCCACCCCATCGTTCCATGCCTGCCGCAGTGGAGCTCAGTGCAGGACGGGGATGCTCCACGGGTAGCGGAAGGACTCACCGCGGTTGGCGGCCATGGCGGCGCGCACGTGGAACCAGATGCCGGCCAGGACCGCGACGATCCACACGATGATCGCGACGGGGATCAGCAGGACGGTGAAGAACATGACCCAGCCGACGATGATCGCGGCCCACACGGCGAGGTTGAAGTTGAAGGACCCGGCCGCCGCCTGGCGCACGAACGCGCTGCGGTCCTTGTAGATGGCCCAGATGACGAGCGGGCCGACGAAGCTGAGCCAGCCCACGGAGATGACGGCAGCGACGAGCGCGGCGAGGTGGCCGAGGACGGCCCAGGTGCGCTCCTCGCTCGTCGGCGTCAGCGACTGGCCGGACGACGGATTCGGGATCGGTTGTGTCATGACTCCATGGTCGCGCGCGAAGGCCCGGTTCCGCTGCTGGGGAGTGCCCTGATCCGACCCTGAGCCGTCCCTGACCGGCGCCGGGCTCCGCGTCCGTCGGAGACCGAGCGGACCCGCGCCCGTCGTGACGTGTGCAGTGGCGTATGCCGTGTGGTCAGGCGGGCGCCCCGACGGCGTCGGCGACCTCGAGCGAGCAGACGTCACTGGCCGGGTCGGCGAGGTCGAGAGCCTCGAGGAGCGTCAGCGTCAGCTCGTGGTGGCCGCGGGCGCCCGGGTGGAACGAGTCGTCGAGCCAGCCGTCCGGCGCGACGTCGGCGCCCACGCCGGACGCGGCACTCGCCCACGCCCCGGCGTGGTCCACGACGAGGACGCCGAGGTCGCGGGCGACCTCGCGAACGGCTTCGGCGTACAGGCCGATGAGGTGGGGGCTTCGGCCGCCGTCCTCGAGCACCGGTGGCGGCGTCTGGAGCACGACGGTGGCGCCGACGTCGCGGGAGCGCTGGACGATCTGGTCTAGGCGGTAGCGGAACCCGCGCACGCCGTCCTCACCGTTGAGGATGTCGTTGGTGCCGAACATCACGAAGACGACGTCGGGCGCGAATCGTCCTGCACGCCAGTGGAACTCGGGCAGCAGGTCCTCGGTGGTCGCACCGGACACCCCGGAGTTGATGACCGCGTCACCGCGTCGCCCGAGCTCACCGCGGACGCGCTCGGCGAAGTGCTCGACGTAGCCGCGGTGGCCGTGCGTGTGCGTGACGCCCTGGGTGATGCTGTCGCCGAGGAACACCCAGGTCACGGGCGGCCCGGCGAGGATCTCGCGGAGGCGGTCGGCATCGCGGCGCGCGTACTCGTCAGCGGTGAAGTCCATCCGCGCAAGGTAACAAGGGATCGACTGACCGCGACTCCCCCGGACCAGCACGTGGGACGCTCAAGCCGCCCCGACGCGGGAGTCGACGCAGGCGGCCTCCTCCGTGGTCGCCACCTCCGGACGAGAGGCCCGGGCGAGGGGCTGTGGCCGGTCCTCGCCGTGGAGGGTGGCCTCGACCGGCAGCCGGTCGACGAACCGGGCAACCGCTCCGCCGACCCCCGCGTCGGCGAGCAGGCGCCGGTGGCCCAGCCCCGCGGTCGAGAGCAGCTGAGCGCCGGGCCACGACCTCACCAGCAGCCTCGACGGCTCGTGGGGCACCTCCCGGTCGAGCAGGTCGTGGACGACGAGCAGCTCGGGGCGCTCCCGGTCCGTCAGCGTCGCGGCGATCGTGGCGAGCCCCAGCTCGCCCGGTGCGTAGCCGGTACGACGGCGCACCCGCTCGACGAGCCGCGCCATCGTCCTCTCCCCCAGCCCCAGCTCGCTCCGCAGGGCCTCGAGCAGGTCGGGTATGCCGCTGGGCGGGGCCAGCAGCACGACGCGCTCGGTCGCGAGCCAGCCGTCCCGGACGGCCAGCAGGGTGCTGAGGGCTCCCATCGAGTGCGCGACGACGGCGCGCGCGGGCCCGAACCGCGCCGCGACCGCGTCGAGCGAGCGGCCGAGCTCGACGGCGTCGCTCGAGGCCGGGCCGTGGGCACCGGGGTCGGAGCGGCCGTGGCTCAGGCCGTCGAACGCGACGACCTGGAACCGGCGGTCGAGGAGCGGCGCGACGAGGGGGGTGAGCTGCTCGAGCGTGCCGCCCCAGCCGTGCACGAGGTAGACGACAGGCCCCTGCCCCCAGGTCCAGCCACGGACGGTGCGGCCGCGGAGTGCCACCTCGAACGGCGACCCGAGCAGCTCACGGACCGGCGTGGCACCGGCGTGACGGGCGGGACGGGGGCTCGTCGAGGGCAGCCGGAACCAGAGGCGCTCGGCGAGTCGCGCCCCGAGGGACGGGGTCAGGGGTTCTGCGACTCTCGTCGAGGCGCAGATAAACGACCGAACGATCGTGCTTTTATGAGCCGAAGAAATAGTCATGTTGTCTCCTCTTCCGGGTGGGTGGGCCGCGCCGGTCGGCGTCGGCCTCGACGGGTAGGTGCTGTCGTGGGTGGGAGGTCGGAACCGCAGCCGGCGGTTCAGGCCGACTGCGCGACGGGGCGGCAGGCCTCGACGAGCCGGTCGAAGGCACGGCGGGCTCGCTCCTCCGCGCGACCGTCGCGCATGAGACGGCGCGCGTGGTGGTGGGCGAGCACGATGCCCTCGAGCTCGTAGGCGAACTGCTCGGGGTCGACGTCGTCGCGGAAGTCGCCCTCGCTCACGGCCGTGCCGACGATGAGCGTCACCGACTCGAGCTTGTCGCGCTCGGCGCGCACGAGCTCGTCACGGACCGGCCCCTCCTGGTCGTCGAACTCGCTGGCCGCATCGACGAAGATGCATCCCCCGTCGAAGGCCGTGGACTGCCAGGTGATCCACCGGTCGAAGAACTCACGCACCCGCGCCTCCCCACGCGGGGCGGCGATCGTCGGACGCATGACGACGTCGGTGAACTTCTCGCGCGCGTGCTGGAGCACCTGGACCTGGAGCGACTCCTTGGAGGCGAAGTGGGCATAGAGGCCGCTCTTGCTCAGCATCGTCGCGGCCGCGAGCGAGCCGATCGTCAGGCCACCGAGCCCGACGAGCGAGGCGAGCTCGGTCGCCTCGTCGAGGATCGCGACCTTCGTGTTCTCACCCTTGCCCATGGCTCATAAAAGCACGATCGTTCGTCCACGACAAGGGTGTGCTGGCGTTCGCTTCGGTCAGGCCGCTCCGGTGAGCCAGGAGCGCACGATCCCCGACCAGACGGCCACGCTGTCGGGCACGACGGTCGACGCCTCGGCGTCGAGGCGTCGCACGAGCTCCTCCAGCGTCACCCACTCGCCCCACGACACCTCCTCGGGCTGCCACCGGATCGGCCCGTCCCACGTCACGACGAAGCGGAAGGCGCGGTAGCGGGTGTGGTCGTCGGCGTAGTCCGCGACGCCCAGGGGCTCGAGCGGGACGCCGACGACCCCGAGCTCCTCCTCGACCTCGCGCACGGCGCCGACGGCGGGGTCCTCGCCGGCGAGGACGACTCCCCCGGCCGCGAAGTCGAGCAGGCCCGGATAGACGTCCTTCGTCGTGGTGCGCCGGTGCAGGTAGACCCGCCCCAGCGGGTCGCGCACGAGCACGGACGACGCCGCGTGCCTGAGGTTGCGCGCCCGCATGACCGAGCGGGGCGCCGTCCCCACGACCTCGCCGGACTCGTCGTAGAGGGCGACCTCCTCGTCGTCGGCCACGACGGCTCAGCCGAAGAAGGAGCGCACGTCGTCGAGCTCGGTCACGTCGTACCAGAGCAGCTCGTCGGCCTCGTCGTCGACACCGCCGGTCACCTCGTCGTCGACGTGGAACGACGCCACCCGCGAGAGCGGCACCGGCGCCGTCAGCACGACCTTGGACACGGGCACCCCGTCACGCGGGGACACCCACGCGGGATCTGCGTCCGCGGAGGCGACGACGCGACGGTCCGAGCGGGCCGACCGCAACCCGGCCGCAGCTGCGACGGCGTCGCTGAAGGCGGCGTACTCGAGGTCCTCCACGTCGAGACCCGGCGCGGCCTGCTCCAGACCCGACGTCACGGCATACGCCGTCCGAGGGGTGCCGGGACCAGCGGCGAGCGAGCCCGTGGCCGCGAGCTCCTCGAGCTGCGACCTGCCCAGCGGCACGTAGACGCGCACGACCGGCATCAGGACTCCCTTCCGCTCGTCAGCTCCGCGAGCGACTCAACGATGGACTGGCCGAGCACGTCGACGTCGGGCATCGCGTCGCGGTCGGCGTTGAGGCCGAAGTAGACGCCGCCGTTGTAGGACGTGATCCCGATCGACAGGGCCTGCCCCTTGGCCAGCGGTGTCACCGGGTAGGTCGAGAGCATCTCGGCGTCACCGGCATAGAGCGGGGTCTGCGGGCCGGGCACGTTGGTGATCATGACGTTGTAGAGCCGGCGCGACATGGCGGAGCCGAGCCGGGCGCCCAGCGCGTGCAGGGTGGGCGGCGCGAAGCCCGCGAGGTTGGCGAGCGAGGTGGCACCCACGGCCTGGCCCCCCTCCATCTGCTGGCGCATGGCGAACGCGATCTGGTGCAGTCGCATCGAGGCGCCGGGCTCTCCCACGGGCAGGTTGACGACGCACGCCATGACCTGGTTGGCGTACATCCCGGCGGGGTCGTCGCCGTAGATGCTGACCGGCACCATGGCGCGCACGGAGGTGTGGGGGCTGACCGCCTCACCCCGCCCCAGCAGCCAGGCGCGGAAGCCTCCCGCGATCGTGGCGAGCACGACGTCGTTGATCGTGACGTCCTCGGCGTAGGCACCCCGGGCGAGCCGCTTGCGCACGAGGCGGTAGTCCTCGAGGTCGGTCGCGATCATGACCCACCGCCGGGCCGAGCCGATCTCGGCGTTGAGCGGGGAGTCGGGCGCCGGACGGGCTGCCGTGCGCGCCACCGTCGAGAGCACCTGGCCCGCGGACTCCACGGCCCGCATGCCGACGTTGAGGGCGTCGTTGAGGCCGCCCCGCACGAGGTCGACGACCTGGGTCGGGCGGCGCACGGCGTCGATGACCGCGCCGGTCACGAGCTCGACCGACGACGGCGGGCGGCTCGGCTCCCAGGGCGTCACGAAGTCGACCTCGTCCTCACCCTTGACCGCGTCGACGATGACGTGCGCGATGTCGAGGGCGTTGACGCCGTCGATGAGGGCGTGGTGGGTCTTGGTGACGATGGCGAAGCGCCCGTCGTGCAGGCCCTCGACGAGGTAGACCTCCCACAGCGGCCGGGTGCGGTCGAGCTTGCGCGGCTGGACGCGTGCGACGAAGTCCTGCAGCTGCCGGTCGCTGCCCGGGCGCGGCAGCCCGGCCCTGCGCACGTGGTAGCCCATGTCGAACGCCTCGTCGTCGACCCACACCGGGTTGGCGATGCGCCCGGGCACGTCGAGGACCTTCTGGCGGAACCGCGGGATGGCGCCGATGCGGCTCTCGATGATCCGCACGAGCTGGTCGTAGTCGAAGCCCTCCCGCGGCGGCTCGAAGACCATGACCGACCCGACGTGCATCGACGTGGTGGACTCCTCGAGGTAGAGGAACGACGCGTCGAGCGAGGTCAGCCGGTCAGACATGGTCACACTCTGCCAGACCGGCTTGCCTAGGATCGTGGCCATGCGTGCGTTTCGAGCCCTTCCGTATGCCGTGTGCGTCCTCACCCTCGCGGTGGTGGGCGGCTGCTCCTCCGCCACGTCGGACCCCGGGTCCGGCGCAGCCGGCGCGGCCGTCTCGACCGGCAGCGTCAGGCGTCTCGCGGTCACGATCACCGGCAAGACCGTGACGCCCGCCCCGGCACAGGTCGACCTGCCGATCGGCTCGACGCTCGAGCTCGTCGTGACGAGCGACCACGACGACGAGCTGCACGCGCACGGCTTCGAGGTCGAGGAGGCGCTCAAGGCCGGCGTGCCGACGACGCTCCGGCTCACGGGCAAGGAGGCCGGGTCCTACGAGGTGGAGACCCACGACCCGGCCCTGACGCTGCTCACGGTCGCCGTCCGCTGACCGTGGCCGTCCTCTCCCCGGCCCTGGTCCCGGCCCACGGCGTCGGCAGCCGGGGCGACCTGCCGCTGCCGTTCACGGCGCTCGTCATCGCCGCGGTCGCAGCCCTCGTCATCTCGTTCGTCGCCATCGGCACGCTCTGGCGCGAGCCCCGGCTGCGTGACACCGACGGGGTGCTGCTGCCGGGCCCGCTGGCGGCGTTGCTCGACTCCCGTGCGCTCCGCGTCGTGGCCCGGGTCCTCGCCGCGGCGCTCACGCTGTGGACGCTGGCCGCGCTCGTCCTCGGGCCGGACTCTGCCCGCAACCCCGTGCCCCACGTCGTCTACGTCTGGCTGTGGGTCGGCCTCGCCTTCTCCTCGATGCTGCTGGGCCCGATGTGGCGCGTCATCAACCCGGTCCGCGCGCTGCACGCCGGTCTCCTGCGCCTGGCCCGCGTCTCGCCGGACCTCGCGGTCCTGCCCTACCGGTGGGGACTCTGGCCGGCCGCGCTCGGCCTGGGGACGTTCACCTGGGTCGAGCTGGTCGCCGAGGACAACACCTCGCTCGGCTTCCTCCAGCTCCTGGTCGGCGGGTTCTTCGCGGTGTCGCTGCTGGGCTCGGCGGTGTTCGGCCGCACCTGGTTCGACCACGCCGACCCCTTCGAGGCGTGGTCGCGCCTGCTCGGCCTGCTCTCGCCCCTCGGCCGCCGCCGGGACGGTCGCTGGGTGCTGCGCACCCCGCTGCACGGCGTCAACGGCCTGCGAGGCCAGCGCGGGCTCGTGCCGACGGTCGCCGTCATGCTGGGCGGGACGGCCTACGACGGCTTCTCGGCGAACCTGTCCTGGTCGACGTTCGTGCAGAGCTCCCCGGTCCCCTCCTCGTTGCTCAAGACCGCCACCCTGCTCGCCTTCTTCGGCCTCGTCGCGGTGACGATCTGGCTCGCGTCGGTCGTCTCGGTGCGACTCTCCCGCGAGCCCTTCACCCGGTCCTTCACGTTCGTCAGCGACATCGCCCCGTCGCTCATCCCGATCGCCGGCGGCTACGTCGTCGCGCACTACTGGTCGCTGTGGGTCTACCAGGGGCAGTACGCCTGGCGCCTGCTCACCGACCCCCTCGGGACCGGGGCCGACCTGCTCGGCACGGCCGGCCTCACGCCGAACGACCTGCTGATCCAGCCCACCCTCGTCGCGACGATCCAGGCCGTGAGCATCGTCATCGGCCACCTGCTCGGGGTCCTCGCGGCCCACGAGCGCGCGATCACGGTCCTCGACCGTCGCGCCGCCGTGGTCGGCCAGGTGCCGCTCATGGTCGTCATGATCATCTACACCCTCGGCGGCCTCACGATCCTCTTCGCGCCCTGACCACAGTGGGAGCGGCAGCGGTGGTTGCCCACGCGCCAGCCGCTCACGACCGGTCGCCCCCCTCCGGTCGCTCCCCCTCGGACGGCTAGCTCACCGTCCGGCGTTCACGACCCGGTCTCTCACGCCCCCACGGCGGCCGAGCGACCACGTCGGGGCGAGCGGCGACGCCGGTCTCGACGGTCGCGTCGCTGCCCGGGCGCGACGGTCCACGGCAGCACGACGGTGGCGAGGTCGGCCACGGCGGTGCGCACCGCGGACTCGGGAGCGTGCTCGACGACCGAGCGTCCCGCGAGCAGCGCCGAGTCGAGGGTGGCGGGGTCGTCGGGCACGAAGCGCACCGTGGTGAGCCCGGCGAAGCGCAGCAGCGAGTCGGCGATGCGCGACTCGGGCCGTGAGCCCACGGCTGCGCTGCGGACCCGGTTGACGACCGGCACCGGGTCTCCCGACGGGACGGTGCCGAGCTCCTGGAGGCCGCGGACGAAGCGCTGCAGCGCCACGGGGTCGGCGCCCCCGACGGCCACGACGACGTCGGAGGCCGCGAGCGAGGTCAGCGTCGCCTCGTTGCGGCGCGGAGCGACCGTGTCGTAGCTCAGCTCCTCGTCGTCCTCGAGGCAGAAGCCACAGTCGACCACGACCACCTGAACCAGTGACCGGCTCAGCTCGAGCACGCGCTCGAGGGCGGCGGCGCGCACCTCCGGCCAGCGCTCGGCCTTGGGCAGCCCGGTCAGCACGCGCAGGCCCGGGGCGACGGTGGGTGCGATGCGTGAGAGCGCCGCCAGGTCGAGCAGGCCCTGGTCGGCGGCCCGGCAGGCGGCCGCGATGCCCGGGGCCTCGTCGAGCAGCCCCAGGGTCTGGGCCACGCACCCGCCGTAGGTGTCGGCATCGACGAGGAGCACCTCGACGCCGCGGCTCGCCACCTCGGCGGCCAGCGTCGAGGCGATCGTCGTGCGACCCGGCGCCCCGGTGGGTCCCCAGACCGCGACGACGGGGGCGCGCTCCGGGCCGCGACGCGCCCCGGAGGCGGCAGTCTCGGCCTCGAGGCCGCCTGCCGGAGCCCACCCGCCGGTCGCCGCGTCCTCGTCGTCACGCGAGGACCCGGTGTCGGCACCGGCGGGGCGCCATCCGGTGCCGGCACCGTCGGTGTCGGAGCCTGCGTCGGTGCTCGAGGCACCTCCGGACGCGGACCTCGCCCCGGCGCCCTCGCCGGCCGGGTCCGGAGCCTCGCCGAGTCCGTGGAGCCCGTGCGGCCCGGCGAGCTCGGACGGTCCCGTGGGCTCGACGGCGCCGGTGGGTCCGGAGCCGCGCAGCGAGGCCTCGAGCTCGTCGGTGGCGGCGCGGCCGTCCTCGAGGGCCGTCGCCCAGCGTTCGGCGTCCGCGTCGACCGGGACGGTGACGGTGACGGTCAGCTGGCGCAACCTCCGCTCGGCGGTCTCGTCGTCGGCCGGGTGGACGCCGATGACGCGGACCCGGTTGGCACGCAAGCGGCCCACGACCGCAAGGTCGACACCTCGCAGGTCGGAGGAGATGACCGCGGTGTCGCCGAGCCCCGCCTCGGCCACCGACAGCAGCTCGGCCACGTCGGCACAGCGACGGCTCACCGTCACCCCGCGAACACCCTCGAGCACGGTGGCCACCGCCGACTCCCACTGCGGGCTGAGGGCGGTCAGGACCTCGGTCATGCCCCGCCGCCGGTGGCTGAGCCCACGGAGGGCACCAGCGTCAGCTTCGCCTCACCGTCGACCGCCTCGACGAGCGGCTGCACCTTGTCCGACGGCACGTAGATCTGCACGGACGTCATGGAGCCGGAGCCGAACCCCCCGCTGCTCGTCAGCACTGCCGCGACGGCTGCGGACTGGAGCACCTTCTTCGTGGGCGTCGTGGCGGCATCGCTCGCGCTCGAGGTCTTCGGCGTCACGAAGACGTCGACACGGCTCCCGCGGGTCAGGCCGGTCGTCGACATGGCATCGGCCCGGACCGTCACGCGCTGCACGTCGACGGCATCGGCGCCGCCGACGGCCGAGAGGGGCACGAGCTCGCCGGCCCGCACGTCGCGGAGCATGAACGCCCCGGTCGGCGGCGGCGCGTCGGCGGGCAGGTAGGCGTTCATCCCGTCGGCGAGCCGCACGTCCGCCCGCTCGAAGGAGGTCTGCTGGACCTCGTCACCGGCCACGAGGTTGCTGGCAGCCACCCAGACCGGCACCCGGTCGTCGGCGCTCGCGACCGCCTTCGCGCCGAGCGTCGCGGCGACGACGACGAGGAGCACGCCCACGACGAGGCGGCTGTCGCGCCACGACGGGCGAGCAAGGCGCTTGGCGCTGGGACTGGCCAGCTCGGTCATGGGACCCCCTGTGATCCGTCGGTTCATGGCTCGTCGGCCCGACGACTGGCCCGGACGACGCGGCATCATCTTGCATCACCGGGGGCGGGAGCGCCCGTCGAGGTGCACAGGTGGGGACAACCGTGAAGGCCCCCGCCGTGGAATCCCTAGGATGAGGGGGTCATCCGCGCAGCCTCGCCGCCAGGGGGCGAGGCTCGCAGGGACGCGCCCCACCCCGCCACGGGTACGGGTGAGAACGAGGCGGTCGACACGGCCGTGCCAGAAGAGGGAGTCAACGTGGCCCAGCGGTTCCTGCAGCTCGCCGAGGTGTCCGAGATCCTCAACATCTCCTCCGCGCAGGCCTACGCCCTCGTGCGTTCCGGCGAGCTCCCCGCCATCAAGATCGGCGGCCGGGGCCAGTGGCGGGTCGAGGCCACCGAGCTCGAGAGCTACATCCAGCGGATGTACGCCGAGACGAAGTCCTTCGTGCAGGCCCACCCGTTCGGCGGTGCCGGCGAGGAGTGACCCGCCGCCCGCCGCGACGCCACGTCGCGGTGGCCCCCCACGGCGCTGCGGAGCGGCACGGCGCTGCGGCTCGGCACGGATGCGCTAGATCCGTCGGACCGAGCCGAGGGACCAGAACGGCACGAGCAGCCTCCCCGTGACGTTGGCCGTGCGCCGCGTCTCGTCGGATGCGTGCTCGGCGAGCTCGAGGTGGTCGGCCCCCACGACGTCGATCGTCCCCGTCGCGAGGTGACCGTCCACGTCGGCGACCTCGACCACCGCCCGATCTCGGCACACCGCGCGCAGGGCCGCCCCGATGCCGAACCGTCGCGCCACGACCGATGGCGTGCGCGCTCCGGGGCCGATCCCCGAGACCGCCCGCACCGCCGGGAGGGCCACGAGGACGGGACGCTCAGGCGCCGTCTCGACGAGCGCCCAGTCGGGTCCGACGTCGAGGAGCCGACCGGTCACGACCCGTCCGGACAGGCGCAACGCAGCGCGCGGCGCGTCGAGGTTGGCGAGCAGCCGCGTGTGCAGGTCGAGCTGGGCGCGCTCGCGCCGGGTGCGGTCGGCGACCTCCGAATCGAGCTCGCGCACCTCGTCGAGCGCGAGCTGTGCCTCGAGGTCGTCGAAGAGCCGGTCCCAGCGCATGTGCTCCACCCTCCATGGCCGGCAGACGCTCTGCCAACCCGAGATCCTTCTTGACCAAAACCATACTTGACCAATCACAAGCAAACTGCATTAAATGAATACATGCACAGGGGATCGCAGTCGACCAGGATGGGTAGCGGCAGGGCTCACACCCGCCGGCCACGCGAGCGCCGAACGGCCCGAGAGCTGGCAGGAGCTCTGCTCGGGCTCGGTCTCGCAGCCGCGGCCCTGACGCTCTTCGCCACCCTGGTGCGCCAGGCGCCGGGGCTCTCCGCTGCCACCCGACCCGACGACGTCCTGCTCGTCCTGCTCGGATGGGTGGGCCTGCTCCTGGCGGCCTGGCTGGCCCTGGGATCTCTCCTGGCCGTGGCGGCGCTCTCGCCCGGAGCCGTGGGACGCGCAGCGGCTGGTGTCGCCGACCGCGTCACGCCGGTCGCGGTCCGCAAGACGCTGGCGCTCGCGCTCGGAGCCTCGGTCGGCTCCCTGGCCCTGCCGCCGGCGCTCGTCTCTGTCGCCGGCTCCGGGCCGGTCGGTCGCAGCACCGGCGCCCACGAACCGGATGCCCGGACCACCGGGACCGGCCCGTCGCTCGGTCTGGCACCGGGCTTCACACCCACCGAGGCGGTCCCGGGATTCACCCCCTCGACCGACGCCGGCCGCGGCGTCGCCGCTCCGCCTGCCGCCCCCGCGCCTCGGCCCCCCGACGGTCCCGGTTACGCGCCGACGGCTCCCGACGCCGGCCCGGCCTCGACGGGACGAGCCGACAGGGTCCGGGCCCGTGGCACCACCGTTTCACGGACGGCGTCCGGACCCGGCTACGTCCCCTCGGCGCCCCCGGCCGTCCACGACGCCGACCGCTCCCGCCTGATGGCGCCGACCCCGCGAGTGACGACAGCGGCCCACGACCTCGTGACCGTCCGACGCGGCGACTCCCTCTGGTCCGTGGCGGCGCGGTACCTCGGCTCCAGCGCCACCGACGCCGAGGTCGCCCGGGAGTGGCCGCGGTGGTACGCCGCGAACCGTGACGTCGTGGGAGACGACCCCGACCTGCTCACTCCCGGCCAGCTGCTCCGGCCACCGGACGCTGTCGTCGGCTCGTCCGCCGTCCGCCACCCCTCCGCATCCGCCGCCGGCCCCGAGGCAGGCGCCACAGCACAGCAAGGAGACCAGTGATGGCACGCACGACCACGACGGGTTCGACCCCCGCCGTCGACTCCTCTCCCACCGGACCCGGCGGCAGCCGTGACGGCTTCACCGTCCGGCGCATCCCGCAGACGGCGCCCCGGATCATCAGCGCCGACGAGGCCTGGCACGGCGAGCAGCCCTACGCGCAGGACGCCCTGGCGCTCGACTTCTTCGGCGCCCGTGACGACGAGGAGTTCGGTCGTCAGCCCACCCGATCGGCCCAGCTGCCCGAGCCCGCGCCGCTCGTGGGTCGCCTGGCGCAGGCCATCGTCGAGGTCGTCTCGGGCCAGCGGCCGGCACCGCAGCTCATCCGGCACACCGCACCGACCATCTACTCCGTCCTCGCCCGCCAGGCCATGGTCGCGGGGCGGCGCCGGGTCCCCGGGCCGCGACGGCCGGCGATCGTGCGTCGCGTCCGGGTGTGCGAGCCTGCCGACGGCGTCGTCGAGGCCTGCGCCGTCGTGGTGTCGCACGGCCGCGTCCGGGCCCTGGCGCTGCGGCTCGAGGGCCTCGACGGCCGCTGGCTCGTCACGGCGCTCACGATCGGCTGAGCCACACGGCATACGTCCAGCGGGCAGCCCCGGCACACCTCGCCACGACACCACACCGCCCACCCGACATCCACGCGACATCACGTGACCTCCACGCGGGCACCCACCCGGCACCCACCCGGCACCCGCGGGACCCGTCCACGGAGCACGCGAACGGCCCGGGCACCACGAGGGGTGCCCGGGCCGTGACGCACTCGGTGCGCTGGTCGCTCAGCGACGCTTGCGCTTGACCTTCTTGCCGCGGCGGTCGGCCTTGCGCTCGACCGTCTGCTGGCCGCCCGTCTCGACCGCGCGGCCGTCCTCGCCGGGTGCGGTGTAGCGCAGACCGCCGGAGCGCTGCCCGTCGGTCTCGAGGTCGACGCCGGAGACGCGGACCCCCGACCCGAACGGGCGACGCCCAGCGGCGACGGACTCGTCCTCGCCGTCCTGGGCCGAGGCGCCGGTGACGTCGTCGGCCACCGGGGCGTGCTCGGCCAGGCCACCCATGAGCTCCCCGACCGACATGGGCGCGGCGCCCACGGCTGCAGCGGCAGGCTCCGGGACCTGGACCTCGACGGAGAAGAGGTGGCTGACCGACTCCTCCTTGATCGCCTCCATCATCGCCTCGAAGAGCTGGAAGCCCTCGCGCTGGTACTCGATGAGCGGGTCGCGCTGGGCCATGGCGCGCAGGCCGATGCCCTCCTGGAGGTAGTCCATCTCGTAGAGGTGCTCGCGCCACTTGCGGTCGAGGACCGACAGGACGACGCGACGCTCGACCTCGCGCATCGTGTCCGAGCCGAGGATCTCCTCGCGCTGGTCGTAGGCGTGGTGGGCGTCGGACATGAGCTGCTCGCGCAGGAGCTCGGCCGTGATGGCCTGGCGTCCGCCGGCCATGTCCTCGACCTCCTCGATGGTGAGGGAGACGGGGAAGACCTGGCGCATCGCGTCCCAGAGCTTCTCGAGGTCCCAGTCGGCCGCGAAGCCGTCGGCCGTCGCTGCGTCGACGTAGGAGGTCACGACGTCGTTGACGAAGAGGCGCAGCTGCTCGTGGAGGTCCTCCCCCTCGAGCACGGCGCGGCGCTCGTCGTAGATGACCTGGCGCTGGCGGTTCATGACGTCGTCGTACTTGAGGACGTTCTTGCGGATCTCGTAGTTCTGGGCCTCGACCGAGCCCTGGGCCTTCTGGATCGAGTTCGTGACCATCTTGGACTCGATCGGCACGTTGTCCTCCATGCCGGCGGTCTGCATGAAGCGGTCGACGAGACCGGCGTTGAACAGGCGCATGAGGTCGTCGTTGAGCGAGAGGTAGAAGCGGGACTCGCCCGGGTCACCCTGACGGCCCGACCGGCCACGAAGCTGGTTGTCGATGCGGCGCGACTCGTGGCGCTCGGTGCCGAGGACGTAGAGGCCGCCGAGCTCGGTGACCTCCTCGTGCTCGGCAGCGACGTCGCGCTCGGCCTTGGCGAGAGCCTCGTCCCAGGCGGCTTCGTACTCCTCCGGCGTCTCGTGGGGATCGAGACCGCGGCGCTTCAGCTCGGCGACCGCGCGGAACTCGGAGTTGCCGCCGAGCATGATGTCGGTGCCTCGTCCGGCCATGTTCGTCGCGACGGTGACGGCGCCCTTGCGGCCGGCGTCGGCGACGATGGCGGCCTCACGCTCGTGCTGCTTGGCGTTGAGGACCTCGTGCTTGATCCCGCGCTTCTTCAGCTGCTGGGAGAGGTACTCGCTCTTCTCGACCGAGACGGTGCCGACGAGGACGGGCTGTCCGACGGCGTGCTTCTCGGCGATGTCGTCGACGACGGCGTCGTACTTGGCCACCTCGGTGCGGTAGACGAGGTCGGCCTGGTCCTTGCGGATCATGGGGCGGTTCGTCGGGATCGGGATCACGCCGAGCTTGTAGATCGAGTTGAGCTCGGCGGCCTCGGTCTGGGCCGTGCCCGTCATGCCGGAGAGCTTGTCGTACATGCGGAAGTAGTTCTGCAGGGTGATCGTGGCGAGCGTCTGGTTCTCGTTCTTGATCTCGACGCCCTCCTTCGCCTCGATGGCCTGGTGCATGCCCTCGTTGTAGCGGCGACCGGGCAGCATGCGGCCGGTGTGCTCGTCGACGATGAGGATCTCGCCGTCCATGACGACGTAGTCCTTGTCCTTCTTGAACAGCTCCTTGGCCTTGATGGAGTTGTTGAGGTAGCCGATGAGCGGCGTGTTGACCGTGTCGTAGAGGTTGTCGATGCCCAGGAGGTCCTCGACGCGCGCGATGCCCGACTCGAGGACGCCGACGGTGCGCTTCTTCTCGTCGACCTCGTAGTCGCCGCGACCGTCCTCACCGCGGTTGAGGCGTGCGGCGATGCGGGCGAACTCGACGTACCACTTGGTCGCGAGGTCGGCCGGGCCGGAGATGATGAGCGGGGTGCGGGCCTCGTCGATGAGGATCGAGTCGACCTCGTCGACGATGCAGAAGTTGTGGCCGCGCTGGACGAGCTCGGACGGGTCCCACGCCATGTTGTCGCGCAGGTAGTCGAAGCCGAACTCGTTGTTGGTGCCGTAGGTGATGTCCTTGGCGTACTCGACGCGGCGCTGCTCGGGCGTCATCGCGCTGAGGATGCAGCCGGTCTCCATGCCGAGGGCGCGGTGGACCCGGCCCATCAGCTCGGACTGGTACTCGGCGAGGAAGTCGTTGACCGTGATGACGTGGACGCCCTTGCCGGACAGCGCGTTGAGGTAGCTGGGCAGGGTCGCGACGAGGGTCTTGCCCTCACCGGTCTTCATCTCGGCGACGTTGCCCATGTGCAGGGCGGCGCCACCCATCAGCTGCACGTCGAAGTGGCGCTTGCCGAGGGTGCGCTTGCTCGCCTCGCGGACGGCGGCGAACGCCTCGGGCAGCAGCATGTCGAGCGTCTCGCCGTTGTCGAGGCGCTCGCGGAAGCCCTTGGTCTCGTCGCGCAGCTCCTCGTCGGAGAGCTTCTCGAAGTCGGCCTCGAGGGCGTTGACCTGCTTGGCGATGCCCTGGAGCTTCTTCAGGGTCCGGCCTTCGCCGGCGCGAAGCAGCTTCTCGATGACGGCCATCTGGTGATCTCACTCCCGACTGAACGTGTGGACGCGCCCGGTGGGCGGGCTCCATCGCCCGTGATGGGTCACGGGACCCGCCTAGGCTAGCCGCCTTCCGGACACAACGACCAACGCACCGCGGCCCGGCCCGGTTCCGGCCCGGTTCCGGCTCCGTCACCGACGACGTATGCCGGGTGCACCCTCCGCGCTCAGAGCCCCGCGGGCAGGTCGACCCGGCCCAGACCGAGCCAGCTCGCCATCGACTCGAGGTTGGCGAGCAGGGCGGCCCGGGCCTCGGGCGGGGCACCCGGCTCCCAGGTGACGCGGTGGCACCGCAGCACCCCCGCGGCTCGGTCCGCCTTGAGGTCGCAGCGCGCCACGAGGCCGTCGCCGTGGAGGAAGGGCAGCACGTAGTAGCCGTGCACCCGCTTCTCGACGGGCGTGTAGATCTCGAGCCGGTAGTGGAAGTCCCACAGGGCGTGGATCCGCTCGCGCTGCCACACGAGCGAGTCGAAGGGACTGAGGAGGGCCTCGGCGTGGACCCGCCGTGGCAGCCGGGCCTCCGCGTGCAGCCAGGCCGGCTTCCAGCCCGGCACGGTGACCGGGATGAGCTCGCCCTCGGCGACGAGCCGCGCGATCGCGGGTCGGGCGTCCTCGCGCCGGATGCGGAAGTAGTCGGCCAGGCACAGCTCGGTGCCGACGCCGTGGGCCCGGGCGGCGATGCGGACGAGCTCGAGGTAGCGCTCCGGGTCGGCCTCGGGGCCGGGGCGCTCGGTCCACGCGGCACGCAGGGACGGCGGAGCGGTGACGGCGAGCGCGGCATACCGACGCTCGAACTGCGTCGTGCGCCCGACCGAGCTGATCTGCCCGGCCCAGAAGAGGTACTCGAGCGCCTGCTTGACCTCGGACCAGTTCCAGCCCCAGTGGTCGGTGCGACGGGGCTGGTCGTGGGCGAGGGCCACCTCGGCCTCCCGGGCAGTCATCGGGCCGCGGGCCTCGACCTCGGCCCGGACCAGGTCGACGTAGTCGGGACGCTCCTGCAGGATGCGGCGCATCCCGCCCCAGGCCTTCTCGGCCGCGGCCCGCATGCGGAAGTCGAGCAGGGGCCACGTCTGCGGCGGCACGAGGCTCGCCTCGTGCGCCCAGTACTCGACGAGCCGGCGCGGGGCGCGGTCACGCGCCCGGTCGAGCAGGGTCGTGTCGTAGGGGCCGAGCCGGGAGAAGAACGGGAGGTACTGGCTGCGCGCGAGCACGTTGACGCTGTCGATCTGGACGACGCCGACCCGGTCGACGACGCGCTGGACGTGGCGCATCGTCGCCGCGAACGGTTCGGGTCGCGGATCGAGGAAGCCCTGCGCGGCGAGGGCCACCCGACGCGCCTGGCCGCGCGTCAGGCTGCGGGTGGCCGCGCTCATTCGCCGGGGTCGATGAGGCGCTGTCGCACGGCGTACATCGCCGCCTCCATGCGCGAGTGCATCTGGAGCTTGTCGAGGATGTTGCGGATGTGGTTGCGCACGGTGTTCTCGGAGATGAACAGCTCGTTCGCGATCTCGCGGTTGAGGCGGCCCCGGGCGACGAGCCTGAGGATCTCGAGCTCGCGCTCGGTCAGGCGCGGCAGCTCGAGCCCCGAGATCGGTGCGGGCACCGGCTCGCGCTGGCTGATCTGCTTGAACTCCTCGAGCAGCTTGGAGGCCATGAGCGGCGAGAGCAGCGACTGCCCGTGGAACACGGCACGGATGCCTGCCGCGACCTCCTCGGGCGGCACGTCCTTGAGCAGGTAGCCGTTGGCGCCGGCGCGGACCGCCTCGAAGAGGTTGGCCTCCTCGTCGGAGCTCGTCAGCATGATGATGCGGGCCGACGGCACCCGCTGCTTGATGACGCGGCAGGCGTCGATGCCGCCCCGCTTGGGCATGCCCACGTCCATCACGATGACGTCGGGGAGGATCTCCTCCGCCTGGTCGACCGCCTCGACCCCGTCGGCGGCCTCGCCGACGATCTCGATGCCGTCCTCGACGGCGAGGACCATCTGCAGGCCCCGACGGTAGAGCGCGTGGTCGTCGACGATGAGGACGCGGATGACATCCGGGGACGGCGGGTTCACGCCCCCATCTTGGCGCACACCCCGGAAACCGCAGCCCAAGGGCGCTCCGGCCGCGCGGCGCACCCGCGACGGCGCGGTCGAGCCGGGCCGCGGACGCCTGCCGGAGCCGGGCGTGGACGCCCGTCGGGGCGCCCCCTCGTGGAGGGAGCGCCCCGACGGCGTCACCGCTCGGGGAGCAGGGGTCAACCCGTGGCGGCGACGCCGGCGTCCGCGTCGGTCTCGAGGTGCAGCACCCCGTAGCTCCAGCCGCGACGCCGGTAGACCACGCTCGGGCGGTCGGTGTCCGCGTCGTGGAAGAGGAAGAAGTCGTGACCGACGAGCTCCATCTCGTTGACGGCGTCCTCGAGCGACATGGGCGCTGCCGTGTGGATCTTCTCCCGGACCTCGATGGGCGAGTTGCCGAGCGCGCCGAAGCGCTCGAGGTCATCGACCCGGCCCTCGCCGGTGTCGGTCGGCTCGCCGCCCTGCGGGGCCGAGCCGTTGCTCGCGGAGTCGATGCGGGCGGTCGCCTGCGCCACCGACTCGGGGAGTCGTCGTCCGCGGCTGACGCGCCGCTTGTCGTGCACCCGCCTCAGGCGATCCATGAGCTTGTCCACGGCCGCGTCGAGGGCGGCGTACTTGTCATCGAGACACGCCTCCGCCCGGATGACGGGGCCCTTAGCGTGGCAGGTGATCTCGACCTTCTCGGACCCGCGGGCAACGCGCTCGTGGGTGACGACGACGTCGATGCGATGCACCTTGGGTGCGAGCGCCGACACCTTGGCCAGTCGCTCGTCGAGCTGCTCACGGAATCGGTCGGGGATCTGGACGTGGCGTCCAGTGACGACGATCTCCACGGTTCCTCCTTGATCGCGCACGTCTTCTTCGTGCGGTGCAGTGAGAGTGGTTCCGGGCCTCTGGTCACCTTGGACGGGCCCGCCGGTCAACGGGGCACCACCCCTTCCTGGGGATCTCGTCCCGGGGGCGCACGACCTGGAGGCCGTTCCCCGTGGGACGGGGTCATGACTCGACCCTACTTGGGCCGCGCTCCCACTGGAAGGCATGCAGGCCATGACACTCCGCGCACTCGGGAGGGGGCCGCCGTCCCTGTTGGGACGGGGTGCGAGCTCACCCACGGGTGCGTTGCGTCGCGGCCATGGACGCACCCACGACGGCGCCCGAACCCGCCGCTCGAAGGGCCCGCGCGGCCTCGGCGAAGGTGGCTCCCGTCGTCACGACGTCGTCGACGAGCAGGATACGGCGGTCGTGGATCACGCTGTGCCACAACGGGTTCACCGACAGTGCCTGCGCGAGGTTGCCGCGCCGCTCGACGGTGCCGAGGCCCGACTGGTCCCGCACCCGACGGACGTGGCGCAGGGCGGGAGCCACCCGGAGGGTCGGTCCCGGACGCCCGGCGAGCTGGGCGACCGCTGCGCCGCAGAGCATTGTCAACGGGGTGTCGCCCCGCTCGCGCGCGGCGCGTCGTGACGACGGCGCCGGGACGACGACCACGACCCCGTCGGACCAGCCCACCCCCGCGAGCGCACCGTCGACCGAGGCCGCGAGCAGGGGCACCAGGACGGCCTCCAGGTCGCGCCGGCCGACGTCCTTCCACGCCGACACGGCTGCCCGGAGCGGGTCGGCGTAGATGCCCCAGGCATGCACGGGCGGCATGCCGTCCGGCGACGGGTGGGGCGCCACCCACGGGCCGCCACCCCTCTCTGCTGCCGGCCCCGGCGCCGGTCCCGCCCCGCCCCGCGCGCCGCGGAAGGTGCCGGGCGCCGCGAGGGCCGGAGACGGCATACCCGGCGCCGGCGCGCCCGCTCCCAGCGCCTCGGGCACCTGGAAGGCCAGCCCCGCCAGGGCACGGGCGCAACGCGTGCACCAGTCGGTCCCGGGACGCAGGCAGCCGCCACACTCCCTCGGGAGCACGAGGTCGAGCAGGTCGCTCTGCCTCAGTCGGGCCACCACGCGGGCCATCCCTCCCCCGTCACCGGATGGCCCCCTCGGTCGTCCACCGAGTCGTCCACCGAGTCGTCCACCGGGACGCCCATCCGGTCGAGTCGGTCGCACCCCGCCGCCTCCCTCCCGTCGACACCAACGGCCACACCGACAGCGAAGCGCAGGACGCCCCACCGCGCGGCGGTGTCGTCGGCAGCTGGGGACGGACGCCCGCCTCACCGAGGGGGTGTGGACGCAGCCTGGGCCGTGCGGACCGGGTCGACGGTCGCGGGTCAGCTCCCCGGCACGAGCACGTCGCTGCCACGCTCGATGAGGGGCCAGTTGGTGCCGGCGCGGGCCAGCACCCGCTTGTCGCTCGTGACGATGAGGATGCCGCGTGGACCGCCGACCGTCGTGATCCTCACCGCGCCGGGCACGGCGTTGAGCCGGCCGATCCCCGGGCGGGTCCCGTCGACGCCGGCCCCGATCGAGGCGAGCCACGGCCGCATCGCGTCGTCGGCCCCGACCTGCCCGAGCACGGCGTACGTCGCGGGGTCGAGCCAGGTGACGTCCTGGATGCGGGTCAGGGACTGCGCCTGCTGGAGCGGCTCGGCCAGCGACTGCGGCTCGCCGTTCGTGGCGCGGACGATGCCGGTGAGCCCGAGCTGCACGTCGCCACCGGAGCGGTCGGTGGTGATGACGAGCATCCGGGCGGCATCCGGCGACGCCGCCAGGGCCGTGATGCGGCGCTTGCCGAGCCACGGCGTGCTGACGGCCTTGGCGGTGGTCTTCGGGTCGCTCGAGACCGCGTCGACGACGAACACCCGGTCATCGCCCTTGCTGTCCCTGCCGGCGGTCCACAGGTAGCCGTTGGCGTCGTAGACGGGCTGCGTCAGCGACGTCGCGAACGGCGGGAGCGACCGGGTCTGCTCGGTGGCCCGCCAGATGGACAGCTCCGTCCGGTCGCGGGAGACGGCGGCCACCTGCTTCCCGTCGACGGAGAGCGCGAGGTCGACCCAGGTGTCGGGCACCCGGGCGATGTCGCCGTCCTTGGGCTTGAGGTCGGGGCGCTTGGACGCCTGGGTGTCGGGGACGTAGCGCGGGTCGAACCGACGGATCGTGTCGCCGCTGCGCAGCAGCGCGGTGTCGAAGATGCTCTGGGGGACGGTGTCGTAGCCGAGGTCCGCCGCCGACGACACCGACGTCACCCCACCCGGCAGCTCGAGCTGGGTGTTGTCGACGGCGAGGGACACCGAGGCCACCGACGAGACCTGGCTGAGGGTCTTGGTCAGCTGCGCCCACATCGCGGCCCGGTTGGCCGGGTCGGCCGACAGGGCCTGGCTGCTGAGGTTGACCTGCGCCTTGCCGGCGGTGACCGGGACGGCGTTGACCGCCAGCCGTGTGCCGGTCGGCACGCCGGTGGAGACCGCACCCGAGAGGTAGGGCGGCACGGCGCTGAGCTGCGCGCGGGCCAGGGTCGTCGCGAGACGGGTCCCGATGGGGAACCAGCGCGCGTCGGGGACGAGGTCGCGACCGTTGCGGCTGACGTAGTGGATGAACCGCTTGACGTAGACGCGGTTGAACTGGTCGTTGTCGAGCCACAGCCCGAAGCCGGTGGCGGGCAGCTCGATGCGCCACTCACCGCCGACCTTCGTGACGCCGAAGGTCACCTTCTCCCGGGTGCCGGGAGGCTCCTCGATGTAGCGGCCGTCGGGGGTCAGGCGCGCCATGGCGGTGGCCGTGACGTCGACGGTGTCGTCCCCGACCTGCTTGACCGTGAGGTCCCCGTCGTAGACGACGACGTCCTCGCTCGACCACCTCCACAGGTCGACCGACTGGGGCGCGAGGAAGGAGCGGCCGGTGGCGTGGGTCTCGTCGGTGTCCTCGCCCGCGCGCAGGAAGCCGCGCACGATGGCCTCCTGGCTCGCGCCGTCGACCGGCCCGACGGCCACGACCCGGACGGGTTCGTTGAGCACCTCGCCGAGCGGACGGCCCTCGACGACGGGGCCGGTGCTCGGCAGGCCGCCGCACGCCGCCAACAGGGTCGACGCGACGAGGAGCGCACCCGCGAGCAGGCGTGCTCTCACGGGGTGCGCTCCACGACGATGCGGCGCAGGCGGAGCGTGTCGTCGTCGGCGGGGCGGCCGAGGCCGGAGGGCGGGTCCACGTCGTCGCCACCCGCCCGGAGCCGGGCGGCCTCGCCCGCCAGCGGGCTGAGCGGCAGTGGTGAGCTGGTGATCGTCGCGTCGGCCCGGCGCGGCAGGGTCAGGCGGAAGCAGGAACCCTCCCCCCGGGCACCCCAGGCCTCGAGGCGACCGGCGTGCAGCCGGGCGTCCTCGAGCGCGATGGCCAGGCCGAGCCCCGTGCCTCCGGTCGTGCGCGCACGCGCCGGGTCGGCCCGCCAGAACCGCGTGAACACCAGGGCCGCCTCGCCGGGACGCAGGCCGACCCCGTGGTCGCGCACCGTGACGGCGACAGCACTGTCGTTGGCCCCGATCGTCACCTCGACCGGCTTGCCCTCGCCGTGCTCGACGGCGTTGGCCACGAGGTTGCGCAGGATGCGCTCGATCCGGCGCGAGTCCATGTCGGCGACCACCGGGCTCGTCGGGGCGTTGACGACGAGCTGCGTGCCCTTCCGCGCGGCGAGGGTGCGGTGGGCGTCGACGGCGCGCTCGACGCAGGCGCGCAGGTCGCTGGCCTCGACCTCGAGCACCGCTGCCCCGGCGTCGAAGCGGGAGATCTCGAGCAGGTCGCTCAGAAGCGACTCGAACCGGTCGAGCTCGCCGCGGAGCAGCTCGGCCGAGCGCGCGACCGTCGGCTCGAAGTCTCCGCGCGAGTCGTGGATGAGGTCACCGGCCATGCGGATCGTGGTCAGCGGGGTGCGCAGCTCGTGGGAGACGTCGGAGACGAACCGCTGCTGCACGCGGGAGAGGTTCTCCAGCTGGGCGATCTGCTGCTGGATCGAGGCGGCCATGCCGTTGAAGGAGTTGCCGAGCCGGGCCAGGTCGTCCTCGCCCTTGGCGCGCATGCGCTCGTTGAGGTTGCCCTCGGCGAAGCGCTCGGCGACGGCCGCGGCGCGGCGCACGGGGTCGGCCACGAGCCGGGTCACGACGAACGCGATGGCGCCGATCAGCAGGATGAGCGCCGCGCCACCGAAGAGGAACGTCTGCCCGATGAAGCTGATGATCTCGCGCTCGCGGTCCATCGGGTAGATGAAGTAGAGGCCGTAGTTGCCCGCGACGGGCAGCTCGACCTTCTGGCCGACGATGACGGCCGAGATGCTGTCGCCGCCCTCGTCGATCGTCGCGACCTGCAGGTGCTGGCGGTCGGGCTGGGCCGCCACCTGCTGGCGCAGCTCGTCGGGGATGAACCGCACCCCGACACTGCCGCTCTCGATCGGGCCGACGATGAAGGGCGAGTTGTTGTTGTCGAACCGCGTCAGCACGACGTAGCGCGTCTCGTTGCCGGCGTCGCGGCGGTAGGTGTTGATCAGCGTCGTCGCGAACTGCGTCAGCTTGGCCTGCGTGTCGGTCTGGTCGGTGGAATCGAACTGCCCCTGCGCGTCGGTCGCGTCACGCAGGCTGTCCTCGGAGGCGATGCGCTGGCGGCTGTCGACGAGGCCCTGGGCGATGGAGCCGTAGAGGTAGGTGCCCACGGCCGTCAGCACGAGGATGCCGAGCAGCATCGTGACGATGACGACCCGGAAGCCGAGCGAGGCACGCCACAGGTGCAGGACCCGCTGCCACGCGGCGCGCAGCGGAGCTCCGGCCCGCGAGGCCAGGCCCGCGGGTCCGCTCCGGGCCGCGCGCTCGGTCATGTCAGGACGGACCCGCCTTGTAGCCCACTCCGCGCACGGTCACGACGATCTCGGGACGCTCCGGGTCGTGCTCGATCTTCGAGCGCAGCCGCTGCACGTGGACGTTGACGAGGCGGGTGTCACCGGCGTGGCGGTAGCCCCACACCTGCTCGAGCAGCACCTCGCGCGTGAAGACCTGCCACGGCTTGCGCGCCAGGGCGACGAGCAGGTCGAACTCGAGCGGCGTCAGCGACAGCGACTCCCCCGCCCTCTTGACCGAGTGGCCCGCGACGTCGATCTCGAGGTCGCCGATGGCGAGACGCTCCGGAGCCGGCTCGTCGCCCCGGCGCAGACGGGCACGGACCCGCGCGATGAGCTCCTGCGGCTTGAACGGCTTGACGACGTAGTCGTCGGCGCCGGACTCGAGGCCGACGACGACGTCGACGGTGTCGGTGCGGGCGGTCAGCATGACGATCGGCACCCCGCTCTCGGCGCGGATGCGTCGGCACACCTCCATCCCGTCGAGACCGGGCAGCATGACATCGAGCAGCACGAGGTCGGGCCGCGACTCACGGAAGGCAGCCACCGCCTCGGAGCCGTCGGCCACGTGCGTGACGTCGAGCCCCTCGTTGCGCAGCACGATCCCGAGCATCTCGGCGAGTGCGAGGTCGTCGTCGACGACCAGTACCCGACCCTTCACGACAGACTCCTTCCCGGGACCGCGGATCACGCGCCCCGTATGTCCTGACCAAATCATCACACACGCCTGACCACCCGCTGACGCTCATCGGCCCACGCCGACGGCGCCGGGGACGAACAGGCCGGAGTATGCCGGCCGGTGTCGTCCACGGGACCCCGCGACCCGGCACACGTGCTCGGGCCCGAAGGCCGCGCCGGCGGCGCGGCGTCAGCGGAGTGCGCTCAGCCCTGGGTGACGTACCACTTGCCGCCGATGCGGACCGCCTTGAAGCTGGCGACGACGTCGGCGGCCAGGGCCGGCTCGGTCGTGACGCTCTCGAAGGTGGCCTGGTCGCCCTTGACGGTGGCGCCGCTGATCTTGAGGCCCTGGAACGCCCCGCCGAGCTCCTTGATCTGGTCGAGCATCGGCGTGATCGTCTTGCCGCAGGCCGAGGCTGCGCCGGGGATGCTCGCGATGGTCTTGCCGCCCGTGGCCATGAGCCCGCAGACCGTGTTGCCGTCGCCGGCCACCATGGACTCGAGCCACGACGTCATGGCGGCCTCGGGAGTGGACTGGTCGACCGGTCCGACCGTGGCAGCGCCCGTGCCGCCGCCCGTGTCGTCGGTCGTCGCTGCCGACATCGAGTCGGTCGGCGTCGTCGCGCTCGACGTCGAGGCTGCCGGGGGGGCCGGGGTGCTCGACGTCGCCGTCGGGTCGACGGACTTGGAGCAGGCGGCGAGCGAGACGGACAACGCCAGTGCCAGTGCACCGGCCAGGAGCTTGTTCATGGAGGGTCCCTGCCAGACGGGTGGGCGGTGAGCCCTCCGATCCTCCCACGGCAGGCGTCGCCGCGACCGCTGGAGCAGGCCGCCGGAAGCCCTGCCCTCGGCACGACCCGGCCGCCGTCTGCGACCGGCATCGGCCACCCCGGACGGACGTATGCCGTCCCCCTCGTGAGGGGGACGGCATACGGACTCGTGCTCCAGGAGCGCCGGCGAGAGCCGACGACACGCTGGGATCAGTAGCGGTAGTGCTCCGGCTTGTACGGGCCGGCCACGTCGACGCCGAGGTACTCGGCCTGGCCCTTGGTCAGCTCGGTGAGCCGGACGCCGAGGGCGTCGAGGTGCAGGCGGGCGACCTTCTCGTCGAGGTGCTTCGGCAGGGTGTAGACCTGCTTGGCGTAGTCACCCGTCTTGGTGAAGAGCTCGATCTGGGCGATCGTCTGGTTGCTGAAGCTGTTGCTCATGACGAAGCTCGGGTGGCCGGTGGCGTTGCCGAGGTTCATCAGGCGACCCTCGGAGAGCACGATGATCGAGCTGCCGGACGTGAACGTCCACTCGTGGACCTGCGGCTTGATCTCGGTCTTCTGGATGCCGGGGACGCGGCCCAGGCCGGCCATGTCGATCTCGTTGTCGAAGTGACCGATGTTGGCGACGATGGCCTTGTTCTTCATCTTCGTCATGTGCTCGGCGGTGATGACGTCGTAGCAGCCGGTCGTCGTGATGAAGATGTCGGCGGTCTCGACGACGTCCTCGAGGCGGGCGACCTGGAAGCCTTCCATGGCGGCCTGCAGCGCGCAGATCGGGTCGATCTCGGTGACGATGACGCGGGCGCCCTGGCCGCGGAGCGACTCGGCGCAGCCCTTGCCCACGTCGCCGTAGCCGGCGACGACGGCGACCTTGCCGCCGATGAGGACGTCGGTGGCGCGGTTGAGGCCGTCGATGAGCGAGTGGCGGCAGCCGTAGGTGTTGTCGAACTTGCTCTTGGTCACCGCGTCGTTGACGTTGATGGCCGGGAAGAGCAGCTCGCCGGCCTCGGCCAGCTGGTAGAGACGGTGGACGCCGGTCGTGGTCTCCTCGGTGACGCCCTTGATGCCGGCGGCGACCGTGGTCCACTTCTGCGGGTCGGTTGCCAGGGTCTGGCGCACGAGCTCCTTGAAGACGCCGAACTCCTCGGAGTCCTCGTCGGTGGTGGGCGGCACCTGGCCGGCCTGCTCCCACTCACGGCCCTTGTGGACGAGCATCGTGGCGTCGCCGCCGTCGTCGAGGATCATGTTGGGGCCCTCGCCGCCGGGCCAGGTGAGGATCTGGTCGGTGCACCACCAGTACTCGGGGAGCGTCTCGCCCTTCCAGGCGAAGACGGGCACGCCCTGGAGGTCGTCGGCGGAGCCCTTCGGGCCCACGACGACGGCGGCGGCGGCCTCGTCCTGCGTCGAGTAGATGTTGCAGGAGGCCCAGCGGACCTCGGCGCCGAGCGCGGTGAGGGTCTCGATGAGCACGGCCGTCTGGACGGTCATGTGCAGCGAGCCGGCGATGCGGGCGCCCTTGAGCGGCTGGGCCGCGGCGTACTCCTCGCGGATCGCCATGAGGCCGGGCATCTCGTGCTCGGCCAGTCGGAGCTGGTGTCGGCCGGCCTCGGCGAGGCTCAGGTCGGCAACCTTGTAGTCGAAGGACATGAGTGATCGTTTCCTTTGATCGTCGGTGTGCAGACCCGGCGCGCCCCTCTGGGCTCTTGTGGCGGGTCATCACCCACGCCGGCAGTCGCCCAGTCTAGCGGCGGGGTCGGTCCGCCTCGAATCGCCTGTCGAGCCCTGCGCACGCAGATCCGCCGTCGCGGCGCCCGCACACCTTCGGGCCGGTCACCCGCCGCAGGCGGGGTGGCGCTGACTCCGAGGTGTGCAGGCGCGCGGTCGGACGGGTCAGGCCGCCCTCCGCGCGGCCCGACGGGCGGCGGACTCGATCCGGCGTCGGATGCCGCCCGGGTCGCCGAGCTGTGACCAGACGACGCGGACGACCTCGTGGTCCTCGTCGCGGATCGCGTCCTCGCGGATCTTCTCCGCGAAGAGCGGGTTGTCGGCGGGTGGACCGGTCATCCGGCCGTCTCCCGTGACACCGGCACTTTCCGCGGCAGGGCGGTACTTCACCGCGCCGTCGAACTCGAGGACGACGGGGCGCTCGTCGAGCAGCGCGTCGACCCGCTTGGCCCCCTGCCTCGTCCGGATCCACACCTGCGGCGTCGCACGGATCTCCAGCTCGCGCAGCACCGCAGCGAGCCGGGTCTCGCCCGGCGACTCGTGCCGGCCGTGCGCGTGGGCGAGGGCAGCTCGCACCGGCGCGACCCCGTTCCGTCCCGCGAAGACCCGGAGCGCCGCGACGATGCCTTCCTTCGTGATCAGCTCGGCGTGCAGCGCCGCGTCTGCGGCGATGAGTGCGTCCATCGGGCCGTTGAGGATGCCGGTCTGCACCACCGCGACGGCGATCGGCAGCGCGGGCCCCGTGCTCGTCTCGCGGACCCGGACCCCCGGGAGGGCTGGATGCACCCGGTAGCCCTGGCGCGACCTCGACCCGCGGTCGTGCACCCGGGTGAGGTGCACGTCGGAGAGGTCCGCGCGCCACACGGGGATCCCGGCCTGGAGCAGGCGCGTGTGGTGGCTGGCGGCGACCCGGCCCTCGAAGTGGCGCAACAACGCCCGCAGGCTGAGCAGGTGCCGGTCGACGGCGTCCTCAGGCGCACGGGTGGCGAACCAGCCTCGGACGAGACGGTGCAGGCGCCCCTCCCGGCAGAGCCGCTCGATGTCGTGCGACGCCAGGCCGACGTCGTGCAGGCGGGCGGCGTCGACGACGTGGTCGTCGCAGTGGGGCACGAGGTCCATGCCGTCAGGGTGCCCGCTCCGGGCCGGCCGGACGGTCGGCCCGGAGCCCGCTGTGGACGGTGGCAGGTGCCCCCGCACCGGGTGTGGACAGCGGTGTCGGCCCGTCGAACGACCCCGGCACACACCTCTGGAAGGGCAGCACACGGCATACGCGGTGTGGTCGGCCCCGAAGTGTGCAGCTGGGCCTGCCCCGTCAGTGCGAGGTCGTGGCCTCGTCGTGCTTCGTGCGCCGCGGGATGACGTGCAGGACGGCGACGACCACCGCTCCGACGACGAGGCCGATCAGGGCGGAGGCGAGGGTGTTGACCACCCAGGCCAGGAGGCCGCCGATGCCCGCGACCCCGGCGACGCCCTCCTCGAGGTGGTGCACGAGGTCGTAGAGCGCGTGCCAGCCGAGCTCGTCCACGCCGACGAGCAGGATGTGGCCGCCGACCCAGAGCATCGCCGCGATGCCGACGGTGGAGAGCACCGACAGCAGCTTCGGCATGCCCTTGACGAGGCCGCGGCCGACCCTCTGCGACGCCCCGGAGTCGCGTCCGGCGAGGTGGAGGCCGACGTCGTCCATCTTCACGATGAGGCCGACGACGCCGTAGACGAGCGCCGTGATGAGCAGGGCGACGATGACGAGGATGATGAGGCGCGAGAGGAACGGCTCGGTGTCGACCTCGTTGAGGGCGATGACCATGATCTCGGCCGACAGGATGAAGTCGGTGCGGACGGCGCCGGAGACGACGGCGTCCTCGTCGACAGCGCCGGCCTCGGCCTGCTCCTCGCGGTGCCCCGAGACGATCTCCCAGACCTTCTCGGCGCCCTCGTAGGCGAGGTAGGTGCCACCGACCATGAGGATCGGCGTCAGCGCCCACGGCACGAACTGGCTGAGCACCATGATGACCGGCAGGATGATGAGCAGCTTGTTGCGCAGCGAGCCGAGCGCGATCTTCTTGATGATCGGCAGCTCGCGCTCGGGTGCCAGTCCCTCGACGTAGCGCGGCGTCACCGCGGTGTCGTCGACGACGACCCCGGTGGCCTTGACGCTCGCCTTCGCCGCGGCCGCGCCGACGTCGTCGACCGACGCCGCCGCGAGCTTCACGAGCGCCGCGACGTCGTCGAGTAGGGCTACGAGTCCGCCTGCCATGGCGTCATCCTAGGGGCGTCTGGAAGCCGGCTGGGAACGCGCTCAGGAGGGTGGGTCGAGCTTCAGCCCGAGCAGGGCGTTCTCGACGACCTCGGCGAGCGCCGGGTGGATCCAGTACTGCCCCCGGGCGAGCTCGTGCACCGTGGTGCCGAACGCCATCCCCTGGATCAGCGGCTGGATGAGCGAGGTCGCCTGGGGCCCCATCAGGTGGGCACCGAGCAGCAGCCCGGTCGTGGGGTCGGCGATGAGCTTGCACACGCTCGTCGTGTCCTCCATGGCCCAGCCGTATGCCGTGTCGCCGAACGCCTGGACGTGGCTCACGTGGGCGCGGCCCTGCTCGACGCACTCCTCCTCGGTCAGCCCCACGGTCGCGATCTGGGGGTGGCTGAAGACGCCGGAGGGCACGTGCTCGAGCGGGAGGCGGCGCAGGTCGTCCGGGTGCACGAGGTTGTGCGCGATGGTGCGCGCCTCGGCGTTGGCGACGTGCTTGAGCTGGTACGGCGCGCTGACGTCACCGAGGGCCCAGACCCCCGGAGCGCTCGTGCGGCCGTGGTCGTCGACCTCGATGCGACCGTCGTCGAGCAGCCGCAGGCCGCCGGCCTCGACGCCGAGGCCGGCCGTGTTGGGCTGCCGCCCGGTGGCGACGAGGAGCAGGTCGGCGTCGACGACCGCGGTGCTGTCGAGGTGCAGGCGGACCCCCGCTCCCCCGGCGCCGGGCTCGACGCGGACGACGTTGGACCCTGTGCGCACGTCCCACTGCTCGCGGGCCAGGTCGGTGAAGCGCTGGGCGATGTCGGTGTCGAGGTGGCGCAGCAGGTGCGAGGACCGCGCCACGACCGTGACGTGCACGCCGAAGGAGGCGAAGACGTGCGCCATCTCCGCCGCGATGAAGCCTCCGCCGAGGATCGCGAGGCGCTCTGGCAGCGCGTCGATGCGCATGACCGTGTCCGACGTGTGGAAGGGCACTCCCGAGTCGGCGATGACGTCGGGCACGACCGGGTGGGCACCGGCGGCGACGACCACCTGGTCCGCCGTCAGCGTCTCCTGCCGGCCGTCGCCCAGGTCGACCGTGAGCGTGCGGTCGCCGGTGAAGCGGGCGTGGCCCAGGAAGGCCGTCGTGTTGGGCCCGTCGACGCGGTAGCGCCGGCCGCCGTCGGAGATCGGGTCGATGCGCCCGAAGACGCGGTCGCGCACGTCAGCCCAGCGCACCCCCTGCAGGGTCGCGTCGACGCCGTAGCGGCCGGCCTCGCGCACGTCCCGCGCCATGTCGGCCGCGTAGACGAACATCTTGGTCGGGATGCAGCCGACGTTGAGGCAGGTGCCGCCGAAGGTCCCGCCCTCGATCACGGCGACGCGCTTGTCGTCGAAGTCGGGCGTCACGAGCGAGTTGCCCGAGCCGCTGCCGATGATGGCGAGGTCGAAGTGCTGGGTCACCGTCGCAGCCTACGTCGGCGGCGCGGCCCGGTCGGGGTGGGGACGACGCGCGCTCGGGCCCACCGGACGGCATACGCCTTCGGTCGGGGCCCGGCCGTCTCACACCTCCCGCGCACCCCGCAGGAGGCGGACGTGGGGCGAGGTCGCCGGGTCGAAGCCGAAGCCGAGGGCCAGGTAGGTCGCGGCGAAGTCGGTCAGCACGACGTGGTGGGCCAGGCGGACGAGAGGGTCGGCGGCGGGCGCGTCGACGAGCGACACCCGCACGCCGGCGTCCTCGGCCACGGAGACGACGGTGTCGGCGAGCCCGTGCCCGTCGCCGGCCGAGGTGTCGCGCAACATGATGAGGCGCAGCGGCGGGCGGCTCGGGCCGTCGAGGAAGGGGTCGGCGAAGATGTCGTCGCTGCCGCCCCCGCCCGACTGCCCGGGCGCCAGCGGCCCGTCGAAGCAGGCCACGATCTGGCTCGCGGCGTCGGGCAGGGCGCCGTGGGCCACCGGGACCCGCCCGGTGCGACCGAACATCGCGGCGGCCCGGCGTGCCGTGACGTCGCCGAAGGGCCCTTCGCCGAGGACGATCGGCGTCGACTCGGCGAGCTCGGTCGCGAGGATCTTGGCCGGGTTGACGAACGATTCGGACGACGGACGCGCGTCGGTGGCGACGCGGTCGAGCAGGTCGGCGAGCTCGCCCAGCGTCTCGTGGCTGACGGAGGCGATCCCCATGGCGTCGGCGGCGAGCAGGGCCGGCGTCGCCTGTGCCCACACCGACGTGCGGGACGACGAGCCCTCGACGGCGACCGGCACGTGCACCCCGTGGGCGCGGGCGCAGACGTCGGCAAGCGGGGACTCCGCGGCGCCGACGGTGACGAGGAACGCGCCACGCCTGGCGGCCTCGGCCGCGAGGGCGAGCGTGCCTGCGGCCCGGCCCGACTGCGACACCGCGAGCACCACGTCGAGCGCGCCCACCCAGCCCGGCAGGGAGCCGGACGTGCAGCTCTGGACCGGGAGCGCCGCAGCGCGGCGCGAGACGGCCTCGAAGAGGTCGGCGACGGCGACGGACCCGCCGGCGGCCGCGACGACGACGCCACGGGGCCCGACGTCACGCAGCCGGTCGAGGCCGGCCTCCCCGGCGGCGGCCATGGTGCGCCGCACCTGGGCACCGGCCCCAGCGAGGGCGCGGAGCGTGTCGCTGGAGTCGATGGACGCCAGGGCACCCTCGTCGTCGAGGCGGGCTTCGTCGAACACGGCGCCCACGCGGGTCAGCCGTCGGTGCGGCGGGCGAGGTCGACGAGGAGGACGGGGACGCCGCCCTCGACGGGATAGGCGAGGTGGCAGGTGCCGCAGCGCAGCTCGGTGACCGACGTGCTTGCGGCCGGATCGGCAGCGCTCGCGGTCTCACCCGCGGTGTCGGCGGTCGCGTCGACGAGCTCGCCCTTGCACTGCGGGCAGCGGATGATCCCGCGCAGCCACGGCTCGATCGTCTGCTGGCTCTGGTTCACGAAGCGTCTCCTGCGTCCTGGGCGGTGGTGGACCCGCCCTCGTGGGGTGCGTCGGCGCCGTCGGCACCCGACCTGATCAGGGTGAGCAGCTCGTCGCGCACGTCCTGCATCGTCTCACGGTCGCCTGCCTCGACGTTGAGCCGCAGAAGCGGCTCGGTGTTGGAGGCGCGCACATTGAACCACCACATCGGGGTGTCACCGGCAGGGCTGCTGACGGTGAGCCCGTCGAGCACGTCGGTGGTGGCGCCCCGGACCTGGGCCCACGCCCGGACCTGGTCGACGACGGCGGCCGCGTCGGTCACGGTGGAGTTGATCTCGCCGGACGCGACGTAGCGCTCGTAGTCCGCGCAGAGCTCGGAGAGCGGCGCGTCCTGCTCGCCGAGGGCAGCGAGCACGTGCATGGCAGCGAGCATGCCGGTGTCGGCGAACCAGAAGTCGCGGAAGTAGTAGTGCGCGGAGTGCTCTCCGCCGAAGACGGCTCCGGCACGGGCCATCTCGGCCTTGATGAACGAGTGGCCGACCCGGGTGCGGACGGGCGTGGCGTCGGCCTCGAGCACGATCTCGCGGACCGCCGCGCTCGTGATGACGTTGTGCACGATCGAGACCGTCGTGTCGCCGCCGGCACGGGCCCGCTCGATCTCCCGGACGGCGACGAGGCCGGTGACGGCGCTCGGCGACACCGGTTCGCCGTCGGCGTCGACGACGAAGCAGCGGTCGGCGTCGCCGTCGAAGGCGAGCCCGATGTCGGCGCCGTGCTCGCGGACGGCCGCCTGGAGGTCGACGAGGTTGGCCGGGTCGAGCGGGTTGGCCTCGTGGTTGGGGAAGGTCCCGTCGAGCTCGAAGTAGAGCGGGACGATCTCCAGTGGCAGCTCGGGGAGCCCGGCCGCCGTCCCCAGCACGGCCGGGACCGTGTGGCCGCCCATGCCGTTGCCGGCGTCGACGACCACCTTGAGGGGGCGCGAGCCGGAGAGGTCGACGAGGCCGCGCAGGAACGCGGCGTAGTCGCCGAGGAGGTCACGCGTCGTCACGGAGCCCGGACCGCCCGCCGGCAGTGCCAGCCCCGTGCCTCCGCCGAGCATCCACTGGGCGAGGTCGCGGATCTCGGCCAGTCCCGAGTCCTGGCCCACGGGGCGGGCCGCGGAGCGGCACAGCTTGATCCCGTTGTAGCGGGCCGGGTTGTGGCTCGCGGTGAACATCGCACCCGGGAGGTCGAGGGCGCCGCTGGCGTAGTAGAGCCCGTCCGTGGAGCACAGTCCGATGAGCGTGACGTCCACGCCGCGCGAGGTCACACCGGCGGCGAAGGCCGCCGACAGCTCGGGCGAGCTCGGGCGCATGTCGTGGCCGATGACGACCCCGTCGGAGCCGTCCGGGACGGCGACGACCTCGGCGAACGCCGCGCCGATGGCGTGGGCCACCTCGGGCGAGAGCTGGTCGGGGACGAGTCCACGCACGTCGTAGGCCTTGACGAAGTCTGCGAGGTGGGGCACGCCGAACACCCTAGTTGCTCAGGAGTCCTTGAGGATGCGCAGGTGTCCGCGGCGGCCGGACTCGACGGCACCGGAGTCGGCCTCGGCGCTCGCCTGTCCCCGCGGGGTCGTGCGCGGCTCGGGCGGGCGGCTCGTGCGCGGACGGCCGGCCTCACGCACGGCGTCCGCCAGCGCGAGCAGGTCGTCAGCCGCCAGGGCGGGCTCGGGGAACTCGCCACCGACCCGCACGACCTCCCAGCCGCGGGGGGCCGTCATGCGCTCCGCGTGCTCGAGGCACAGGTCGTAGGTGTGCGGCTCGGCGTAGGTCGCGAGCGGACCCACGACCACGGCGCGGTCGGCATACGCGTACGTCAGGGTCGCGACGGCGGGACGGGCGCATCCCGTCTTCGAGCAACCACGTGTCAGACCCACGATCCGGGACTCTAGCCCGCCCTCCCGAAGAGGACGAATCACCACGCCGTCCCAGCACGAGATCACCGCGGGCGTATGCCGTCCGGCGCGGCGTCGTGGGCCGTGTCCGTCGATCTAGAGTGTGGTCGTGGACACCGCCTCGCCCCGCACTCCCGGACGACGCCGACCGCGCGACCGGCACGGTCGCGGTCGGCGTGGACCGCTGGCGTGGCCGCCGGTTCCCGCCATGGTGTCGCGCCGTGACGAGTTCGACGGCTTCGTCCTCGACGCCGCGGCCCGCCTGGAGGCGACGTGCGGGCGCGCTTTTCCCGCAGTCGAGTTCGCGGTCGAGGACGTGCCGCGAGGACCCGCCCCCTGGGACCACCGGGAGGTGCCCCTCGGGCGGCTCTTCCCCGCCACGGGTGCCCGCCCGGCCCGCATCGTCGTCTACCGGCGGCCGGTCGAGACGCGGGTCACCGACCGTCGCGACGTGGCAGCCCTCGTCGCCGACATCGTGACCGAGCAGGTCGCAGGCCTGCTCGGCGTGTCACCGGAGGAGCTCGACCCCGGCTTCGGCGAGTGACCGGGCGCCGGTCGTCGGACGGCCGCGCTACGAGGCCAGGTCGCTGACCTGGCCGGTCGAGCCCGTCCCGCTCCCGGACGTGTCCGGCGACTCGTTGACCTCGGCCCAGACGGCGTCGAGGGAGAGGCCGAGCACGTCGGCGATCGCGGCGATGGTGGGGAAGGCCGGAGTCGCGACGCGGCCGGACTCGATCTTGCGCAGGGTCTCGGGTGACACCCGGGCCTCGAGGGCCGTCTCGAGCATCGAGCGCTCCCCTCGAGCGCGTCGCAGCAGCGCGCCGAGGCGCTGTCCGCGCGCCAGCTCGGCGGGGGTGAGGGGCAGCCTGACCATGCAGCGGATCCTATCCCACCGGGATAACATTGCCGGGATAGTTATTGGACGAGAGAGGCCCGCATGATCGAGATCCTGAACCCCACCGAGCTGGACCGGGCGCGGGGAGCCGGCGCCCTGGTCGCCGACATCCTGCAGACGCTGAAGAGTCGCAGCACGGTCGGCACGAGCCTGCTCGATCTGGACCGGTGGGCCCGGGAGATGATCACCGAGGCGGGGGCGCTGTCCTGCTACGTCGACTACGCGCCGTCCTTCGGGCGGGGCCCGTTCGGTCACCACGTGTGCACCTCGGTCAACGACGCCGTGCTGCACGGACTCCCCCACGCCCATGCGCTCGCCGACGGCGACCTGCTCTCGCTCGACCTCGCGGTCTCGCTGCGCGGCGTCGTTGCCGACTCGGCGATCAGCTTCGTCGTGGGCGAGACACGGCCCACGGGCAGCACCGAGATGATCGAGGCCACCGAGCAGGCCCTCGCGGCCGGGATCGCCGCCGCCGGCCCCGGTGCACACGTCGGTGACATCTCCCATGCCATCGGCACGGTCCTGACCGGCGCCGGCTACCCCGTCAACACCGAGTTCGGCGGGCACGGCGTCGGGTCGACCATGCACCAGGACCCCCACGTCTCGAACACGGGTCGACCCGGCCGCGGCTATCGGCTCCGCCCCGGCCTGCTGCTGGCCCTCGAGCCGTGGGTCATGGCCGACACGGCCGAGCTCGTGACGGACCCCGACGGGTGGACGTTGCGCAGTGCCAGCGGTGGCCTCACCGCGCACAGCGAGCACACCATCGCGATCACCGAGGACGGCGCGGAGATCCTGACCCTGCCGGCCGCCTGACCCCGGACCCTAAGGCGCACCGGGAGACCGGCGCGCCCTGGTGACCAGCGGGCAGAGGCTCGCTCAGTTGCGCACCTGACGCACCGGGACGGACAGGGCGCGCACGGGGGCGTCGGTGAGCGAGGCCACCGAGAAGAACGGCACTCCCCCGTCGACGCCGGCGACCGAGACCGCCGCTCGCGCGGCACCGGACGTCGGGACCACCCAGACGCTGTCGGCGTCGCCGACCGGGACCGCGACCGTCGAGTCCGCCGGGACGTCGACGCTCGAGACCTTTGCCTTGTCGCCCGTGCCGAGCCGGGTCTCGACGGTGGCCGCGGACGAGCCCGCAGTCAGCAGAAGGCGTTTCGTCGTTCCTTGCAGGCCCGGCAGCAGCACTCCGGCCACCCCGCGCAGGGCGGGCGTCGCCGGCGACCAGGCGAAGTCACCCATCTGGTCCGCGGTGGTGGCCCGGCGCTCGGCCCAGGCAGCCGCCACGAGCGGCTGGTCGGAGCGGATGCCCAGCCCCATGGCTGCCCCGTTGGCCGGGAGCGGCACGTCGACGGTCGAGCCGGCCGGCACCCGGACGGCCCGGAGGTCGTCTGGCTGCACGGTGCCCTTGTCGGTGAGCAGCCGCACCTGCGCCAGCGCCTCGCTCTCGCCGGGGTTGGCCAGGCGCAGGGACGCGTCACCGCCGGTCTCGACGCCGGGCACGACGAGGTCGGTGCCCGGGGCGGCGGCCCGCGTGGCGTCGTCGATGCCTCGCCCGGTGGCACCGAGGATCCACTGGTCGTCGAGGACCGCGGAGACGACACCTCCGGTGGCGGTCACGTGGACGACCGGGGCGTTCTCGGCCGGCGCCATGGCGTCGAGCGAGACGACCTCGCGCGACAGCGAGGCGATCGAGACGCTCCGCTGGCTCGCGGCGTCGATGCGGCCCGAGGTCCCGAGGACCTCGAAGGAGACCGACACGGCGTTGGCGCCGGGGTTGCTGACGATGATGCGCTCGGTGCGCGACGGGCCGCCACCGCCCCCGACGAGCCAGACGTCGGACGACGGCAGCTGGCACGGCGTCACCACGAGTCCGCGGTCGTCGTCGCCGGTGTGCCGCCACACCTGCGTGGCAACGAGGCCGGGAGCGAGAGCGCCGTCGGCCTTGGCCACGACGACGTCGGCACCGCTGACGCCGGCCGAGGCGACGGCGCCCCGGTCGGAGGTCTGGGCGAGACCCTTCGAGGACGACCCGGCGAGGAGCTGGACGCCTCCGGAGCCACCGGACGGGGCTCCGGCGACCACACCCTGGTCCGGTGAGGCCGCAGCGACGGACACGGTGCCCTGGACGTCGCGCAGCCCGGCGGCACCCAGCCGTTGCTGGCCGGGGCACACGAGCGTCGCGGCGTCGACGAGCACGCTGGACGACTCGGGCAGGCCCACCCGCTCGCCCGCGGTGGCCAGCTGGACCGAGCCGCCGACGCGGGTCGCTCCGACCGCGAGGCCCGCGGCGACGAGCGCCACGGCTGCGGCCCGGACGGTGCCGGACACGTTCCTCATGCGCGCCTCCTCGAGCGTCGGTTGCCTAAGGGCAGGGCCATGAACACCACGAAGGCGAGCAGCACGGCCTGGCCGAGGCGCCACCAGGGCTGGGCGGCCGCGAGGTCCACCTGGAGAGCACCCGCGGAGGAGGGGACGGCATACGTCGGCTGGGCGGCCCCGGCCACGGGCTGCAGCACGGCCCCGTCGAAGCTGACCCGAGCCTGCCCGGACCACTCCCGGGGCTCGGCCAGCACGACCATCCGGGGCTGGGTGCCGGCGGGCAGCACGGTGTCGACGGCGGCGTGCGGGCCGACCGTCGGCACGACCTGCAGCAGTCGACCGTCGGCGTCGACGAGGCGCGCTCGCGACGGGGCCGCGGCGCCCTCCGCGCCTGTGGCGGCCGGGAGGGGCTGGACCTTCCAGAGGATGCCGCGCGAGCTGGAACCCAGGCGGCTCAGGCCCTCGGACGAGTCGAGACGTCGGGCGAGGGCGGAGTCGGCCGTCGCACGCACCTGGACGAACCCGATGCCCAGACGGGCCAGGGCCTTGGAGTCGAGCGAGTCCGCGCCTCGGCCACCGACGATGTTGGCGACGGCGTCGACGAGCGGCGCGTCATCCGCGTCCGGGGCCCGGTCGAGGTCGCGGAGCAGCTCGCCCGGCTCCTGGCCGGCGAGGACGAAGTCCACGACGTCGTCGGAGGGGCGCAGCAGCAGCAGACGGTTGCCGAGGGATCCGCTGCCCTGCTCGATGGCGATCGCCGGAAGCGTGGCCTGGCCGACGGAGAGGGTGCGACCGATGCCCTCCACCCCCCAGACGACGGCGCCGGCGACGACCGGCACGACCGCGAGGGTGGCCGCGAGGACGGCGGCGACGAAGCCCCACCGACGACCCGGTCGCCCGAGCGAGGCGAGCACGGCGCGACTGCCGGCCAGCACGCCGACGAGCAGGCCCGCCCACCACAGCTGGACACCGAGTCCGGCCCAGAGGTGGGCCGGGGCCGACTGGCCCACTCCGGTCTCGGCGGAGCCGAGGACGACGTGGTCCGAGGCGAGGGCCGCAGCGAGCCCCACCACGGCCAGCAGCCCACCGGCCAGCATCCCGACGGACTCGGCACGACTGCGTCCGCGCGCCCCGAGCCCGACGATGCCGAGCAGGACGACGGGGGCCCCGAGCCACGCCACCCAGGTGGTGGCGGTGGCCTCGCCGAGCACGTGGCCGAGCACGCCCCACGGGCTGCGGTCGGCGGACGTCGCGACGAGTCCGGGCCCGGACAGCAGGAGTCTGGGGTCGTGCACGAAGCGCGCCATCCACGGACCCAGCAGGGCGGCGGGCACGACGAGGAGCACGAGCGCCCTCGCCCGGCGCAGGCCCGGGCCCAGGACGAGGAGCAGCAGGGCCGCGAGGGCCGCCAGGGCGAGGAGGGGCGGCGCGAAGGCGCCGAGCACCGCCGTCGCGAGAGCGGTCGCGAAGGTGGCCGTGAAGGTGCCGTCACGCCGTGCGGCGAGGCAGAAACCGGCCAGCACGAAGGGCAGCAGCACGTGCACGACGGCCACGCTCACCCGCCCCTGCGCCAGGCCCGAGACGGCGACGCCGGCCGTGCCCCAGGCGAGGGCGGCCAGCGCCCGGGCCGGACGCGAGGAGGTGACGACGCGCGCCGCGAGGTAGGTGGACCAGGCGGCCAGCACCGGGGTGAGGAAGAGCAGCCAGGCGATCGTGACTCCCGCGCTCGACCGGCTCTCGGCGACCCCGGGGACCTGCTCGGCCAGCCAGGTCAGCGCCGAGAGGACGGCGAGGTGCGGTCCCGACTCGGCACCCGTGCCCAGACCGGCGCCGTGCCAGGCGTCGCGGAAGGCGTGCCAGAGGCCGGCGGAGTCGGTCGTGACGGGCCGCAGCTCACCACCGGCCACACCCGCGTTGGTCGGGGAGAGAGCGCCGGCGCGGATCGTGTCGCGCCACGCGGCGACGCTCACGACGAGCACGGCGGCGACGGCGAGGAAGCCCGGGTGGGTGACGACACGGCGGGGCAGGGAGGCCGGCAGGTTGTCCAGCGACTCGGACTCGTCTGCGACGGGACCCGTCTCGGTGGTGGCGGCCGCCTCGCGCCGGGCGCGGGTGCGCTCCGGGGTGATGGCGTCCTGGATGTGGTCGATGGTCGTGCGGGCCGCCACGGACGGCGCGACGAAGAGGGTGCCGAGGTGGTCACGGCGCAGCCGCTTGGTGCGACGGCCACGCCAGCGGGCGCCCAGCGTCGCGAACGGGTGCAGCAGGGCCGAGACGTCGGTCAGCTCGCGCCAGGCCTGCCTCGGGCGCTTGGCCACGAGGAGCGTCAGGGACGCGAGGACGGCGGAGAGCGCCATCCAGATCGCGAGGAAGGGAGCGGCGAAGGGCGAGCACCGGGCCAGGGTGACCTGACGGGCGGCCCGTCGGCCGCGGCGCTCGAGCTCGCGGGGGGTGGCCGCGCCGGGACGTCGCCCCTCGAGGCTCGCGGAGGCGTCGCGCACGACGGCCCCGGGCACGACGATGACGCGGTGGCCGGCAAGCTGGGCGCGCCAGCCGAAGTCGAGGTCGGCGCCGTGGTCGACGAACGCGGGGTCGAACCCGCCGATGTCGTCGTGGACGGAGCGCCGCACGAGCATGCCGCTCGTGCTCACCGCGAGGACGTCCGCGCGGTGGTCGTACTGGCCCTGGTCGGCCTCGCCGCGGACGGGCGACCCGAGCCGGCGTCCGGTGCGGGTGATCTGGATGCCCAGCTCGACGAGTCGTCGCGGGTCGTCCCAGGCGACGAGCTTGGGGCCGGCGACGCCGACGGACTTGGAGCGCAGGCCGGCCTGCAGCAGCTGCGCCAGGGCGTTGCCGCGTGGCACCGAGTCGTCGTGCAGCACCCAGACCCAGCTGGACGAGGGGTCGGTGGGCGCGGGCAGGGCCGCGATCCCGCGCTCGACCGCGCGGCCGACCGGGACGCGGGCGTCGAGGCGGACCACCTCGACGGACCCGATCGCGCGACGCACGCCGGAGTGCGCGTGCGCGATGGCGTTCGAGGAGTCGCTGCTCGCGACGTCGACGATGACGAGCCGCGCCGGCGGCAGTGTCTGGGCGGCCACGCCGTCGAGACACTGCGCCAGCCACGTGGCTCCGTTGTGCACGACGACGATCGCCTCGACGGTGACGTCCGGTCGCTGCCCGGTGGAGGGAGGGGCAGACAACGACGCGGACGACGCGCCCCCCGCGCCGGCGGGGGTGCTGTGGTCTTCGGCTAGCTCATCGGGCACAGCGGCTACCTTCACCCGGACACCTGCGGGGCACCGGGTTCGAACCTCACGATCAGACCGCGCGCTTCTTCAGCTTGCGGCGCTCTCGCTCGGACAGTCCGCCCCAGATGCCGAACCTCTCGTCATTGGACAGGGCGTACTCGAGGCACTCGGAGCGCACCTCGCAACCCACGCAGACCTTCTTGGCCTCGCGCGTGGAGCCGCCCTTCTCGGGGAAGAACGCCTCCGGGTCGGTCTGGGCGCAGAGCGAGCGCTCCTGCCAGGAGAGCTCACCCTCCTGCTCACCCGTGTCCGACCAAACCACCATCAAATCGTGCATGACCCCTCCTCGACCCTGACGTGCACTGTGTGGATGCACTGTCGCACCGAGCGAGTTCGTTCTCAGGAGGTTCTGGACAAATAGGTCCATTGGTTCCAGAAGTACGTCCCCGACCGACTACAACAATGAAATTACATGCGTGTCATACGCCCCACGTCAAGCCCGTTGGTGATATTCGCAGGTTCGAGATGCCCGGGCCCACCCCGCGCGCTCGCTCCGGGACAGGCTGCTGAGAGGATCGGCGCATGCGCATCACCGCCCTGGCCGGAGGAGTCGGCGGCGCCCGGTTCCTCCGAGGCCTGCTCCACCACGCCCGACAGTCCTACCCCGTCGGCCCCGATTCCGATCCCCTGCAGCTGACGGTCATCGGCAACACCGGCGACGACATCACCCTCTTCGGCCTCCGGGTCTGCCCCGACATCGACACGCTGCTCTACACGCTGGGCGGCGGCATCCACGAGGGCCAGGGCTGGGGGCGCGCCGACGAGTCGCACCACCTCGCCGCCGAGCTCGCCGCCCTCGGTGCCGAGCCGCAGTGGTTCACCCTCGGCGACAAGGACTTCGGCACCCACGTCTACCGCTCGCAGCTGCTCGGGCAGGGTATGCCGCTCAGCGCGGTCGTCGACCGTCTCTCCGCCCGCTGGGGGCTGGGCGACCTCGGAGTCCGCCTCCTGCCGATGACCGACACCCCGGTCGAGACCCACGTCGTCGTGTCTGCCGAGGGCGACCCGGACGGGGGGCAGCGCGCCATCCACTTCCAGGAGTGGTGGGTGCGCCACCGGGCCGAGCTGCCGGCCGAGCGGTTCGTCGTGGCGGGCCTGGACCGGGCGACTCCCGCGCCGGGGGTGCTCGAGGCGATCCGCGAGGCCGACGTCGTCATCCTCCCGCCCAGCAACCCGGTCGTCTCGATCGGGATCATCCTCGGCGTCCCCGGCGTGCGCGACGCCCTGCGTGGCACGCGCGCCCCGGTGGTCGGGGTCTCGCCCCTCGTCGGTGGACGGCCCGTCCGCGGCCACGCCGACGTCTGCCTGCGCACGATCGGCGTCGAGGAGTCGAGCGCCGGTGTCGCCGGGCTCTACGCCGACTTCCTCGACGGCTGGCTCGTCGACGAGGACGACCCGATGCCCGCCCGTCGCGGCCTCGAGGTCCTGCGGCGCCCGCTGCTCATGAGCTCGGTCGACGCGGCGGCCGAGATGGCCGGAGCGGCCCTCGACCTCGGCCTGCGGCTGCGCGCGGAGCGGGCCCCCGCGTGACGGCACCCGTCACGATCACCCCGCTCACCGGCATACCCGAGGTGCGCGAGGGCGACGACCTCGCCGACGTCGTCCAGGTGGGACTCGACCACGCGGGCGTGCACCTGGCCGACGGTGACGTCGTCGTCATCTCGAGCAAGGTGGCGAGCAAGGCGCTCGGGCTCGTGACGCACGACCCCGACAAGGACCGCGTCGTGCGGGGTGAGAGCGAGCACGTCGTCGCCGAGCGCGCCGTCGGCGACCGGGTCACCCGCGTCGTGCGCGCCAAGGCCGGGCCGGTCATGGCCGCGGCCGGCGTCGACGGCTCCAACACGGGCGACCGCGGCGGCTGGCTGCTCCTCCCCCACGACCCCGACGGCGTCTGCGCGCAGGTGCACGACGCGCTCGTGGCCAGACACGGTGTCCGGGTCGGCGTGGTGCTCAGCGACACCGCGGGCCGCGCCTGGCGCGTCGGACAGACCGACTTCGCCCTCGGTGCCCACGGGCTCCGCGTGCTCGACGACCTGCGCGGAGGCACGGACGCCGACGGCAGGCCGCTCGAGGTGACGACGCGCGCCGTCGCCGACGAGATCGCCGCCGCCGCAGACCTCGTCAAGGGCAAGGTGGCCGCGGTACCCGTGGCCGTGCTGCGCGGCCTCCCCGACGTCGTGCTCGACGAGCCGCTCGAGGGCCACCCCCGCGGGCGAGACCTCGTGCGCACCGGCCCGGGCGACTGGTTCGGCCACGGCCGGGTCGAGGCCGTGCGCGCCGCGCTCGGCATCGAGCCCGGCAGCCCGGAGGCCGCCGAGGTCGGGGTGGCACCCGCCGCCGGCGACAGCCGCCTCGACGCGGTCTCGCGGGCGGTGCGCGCCGCCCTGCACGGCGTCGAGTCCGGCACGGCCGACGTGGGCCACGTCTCGGTGACCCTCGGCGCGGACAGCGCGTACGAGCTGGGGCGCCTCGTCACCCGGCTGACCACCGCGCTGTGGTGCGAGTGGCTGGTCGGCGAGGCCGGGCCGCCGTCCGCCGACGGCCTGTCCGCGGTCGTCCGGATCTCCGGAGCGGCCCAGACCTGACCGTCGCGGTCAGCCGACCGTGAAGACGACCTTGCCGAAGACGTCGCCGTCGACCATCCGGGCGAAGCCGTCCCGGGCGTCCGCCAGGGGCATCACCGAGTCGACGGCCGGCTCGATGCCCCGCTGCTCGACGAGGCGGGCGAGGTGCGCCAGCTCCTCGCGGGTGCCCATCGTCGAGCCGACGACGCGCAGCTGCTTGAAGAAGATCTTCGTCAGCTCGGCCTTGGCCGGGGCGTCGCCCGACGTCGCGCCCGAGATGACAATGGTGCCACCGGGCCGCAGGGAGTTGACCGAGTGCGACCACGTGGCGGCACCGACGGTCTCCATGACGGCGTCGACACGGTCCGGGAGCCGCTCGCCCGAGCCGAAGACGCGGTCCGCGCCGATCTCGAGCGCGCGCTGCCCGCGGGCCTCGTCGCGCGACGTGGCCCACATCCGGTAGCCGGCTGCGGCGCCCAGCTGGATGAGGGCCGTGGCCACGCCGCCCCCGGCGCCCTGGACGAGCACGGTGCCGCCGGGCTGCACGCCGGAGTTGGTGAAGAGCATGCGGTATGCCGTGAGCCACGCCGTCGAGAGGCAGGCCGCGGTCTCCCACGACATCGACTCGGGCTTGGGCACGACGTTGCCGGCGGGGACGAGCACCTTCTCCGCGAGCGTGCCGTCGTGCAGCTCCGACAGGAGCGTGCGGCGCGGGTCGAGGGTCTCGTCGCCCCGCCAGCCGTCCGAGGGGACGACGGCGTGGACGATGACCTCGTTGCCGTCGGCGTCGACGCCCGCCCCGTCGCAGCCGAGCACCATCGGCAAGCGGTCCGGCGCGAGCCCCACGCCCCGCAGGGACCAGACGTCGTGGTGGTTCAGCGCGGCCGCCCGCAGGTCGACCACGGTCCAGCCGGGACGAGGCTCGGGGTCGGGCCGCTCGCCCACCACGAGGCCGGAGAGCGGGTCGGAGGCGGACTGACTGACGGCGTAGGCAGCGAGCATCACAGCACCATAGTGACCGGGACCGCTCCCGCACCCCGGTAGGGTCCTCCGCGTGACCGACAACACGCCCGTGCGCAGCGCGGCCCAGCCGGCGCCGGGCGACCTGCGTGCCGGCACCTCCGCCTCCCCCTCGTCCGACGCCGGCGGGGCCCCCTCGTCGCAGGCGCGCCCACGTCGCGGGGTCGACGCGCAGTCGGTGGCACTCGTGGCCGTCTTCACCGCCCTGCTCGTGGCGGCGGCCGTCGTGCCCGGCATCCCCGTCGGCGCCCTCGGCGTGCCGATCACCCTGCAGACCCTGGCGGTCATGCTCACCGGTCTGGTGCTCGGCCCGGTCCGTGGCGGCCTCGCGGTCCTGCTCTACCTGCTCCTCGGGTTCGTCGGGCTGCCCGTCTTCAGCAGGGGCCAGTCTGGGCTGCAGGTGCTGAGCGGGCCGACGGCCGGCTACCTCGTGTCCTTCCTCGTGGCGGCCGTCGTGGTCGGCCTCGCAGCGCAGGTCGTGCTCCGCCGCACCCGTCGCTCCCTGTGGGTGGCCCTGCTGACAGCAGCCTCGTTCGTCGTCACGATCGCCGTCGTCCACGTCCTCGGCGTCCTGGGCCTCATGGTCAACCTCAAGCTGCCGCTCTCCGCCGCGATCAGCGCCGACCTGCCCTTCCTGCCGGGCGACCTGGCCAAGGACGTCGTCGCCGTCGTCGCCGCGGTCGCGGTGCACCGCGCGTTCTCCGACGTGCTCGTGCGCCCCCGCGCGTGACCTCGGCTCCGACCGCGCCGTGACAGCTCCATGACGCAGGTCCGCCTCGAGGGGGCCACGGTCACCGTGCCGGTCGACGGCTCGCCCGACCGTCGCACCCGCACCATCCTCGGACCCGTCGACCTCGTCCTGGACGACCGTCGGGTCAGCGTCGTCGGCGCCAACGGCTCGGGCAAGTCGACGCTGCTGCGCCTGCTCAACGGCCTCGTCTCCCCCACGTCCGGCACGGTCTCCGTCGACGGCCTCGACACCGTGCGGGACGGCGCGCGGGTGCGCCGTCGCGTGGCCTTCGCCTTCACCGACCCCATCTCGCAGCTCGTCATGCCGACGGGCCGCGAGGACGTCGAGCTCTCGCTCCGACGGCTGCACCGGTCACGCGGCGACCGCCGGGCCGCGGCCGAGACCGTCCTCGACCGGTTCGGGCTCGCCCACCTGGCCGACCAGAGCGTCTACGACCTCTCCGGCGGCGAGCGCCAGCTCATGGCTCTCGCCGTCGTCCTCGCCACCGACCCGGTCCTCCTCGTGCTCGACGAGCCGACGACGCTCCTCGACCGCCGCAACACCCTCCGCCTTCGCGCGCTCCTGGACGGGCTCGCCCAGACCGTCGTGCTGGCCACCCACGACCTCGACCTGGCGGCGACCGCCGACCGGACCCTCGTCGTCGACGAGGGTCGCATCGTCTTCGACGGAGACCCGCGTGCCGCCGTCGAGCACTACCGCCGGCTGGTCGACGAGCCGTGACCGGTCACGGGATCTTCGCCGCTCACGTGCCGGGCACGTCGGTCGTGCACCGGATGCCGTTGGGGCTCAAGCTCGTCGGCGTCCTCGCCGTCGGGGTGCTGCCCTGGGCGGTCTCGTCGGTCCTGCCGCTCGCCCTCGCGACGGCCGCCCTTGCCGGCATCGTACTGGTCGCCAGGCTCCCGGCCCGACGGCTCCTGCGATCACTGCGGGGCCTGCTGCCGGTCCTCGTTCTCCTGCTGGCCTTCCAGTGGTGGGCCCACGACCTGGTGTATGCCGTCCGCGTCGTCCTCGGCATCGTCAACGCCTTCGTGGCCGCCGGGATCCTCACGGCGACGACGCCCGTCTCCGACCTGCTCGACGGAGCGGTCCGCGCCGCGCGACCCCTGGGCCGGTTCGTCGACCCGGAGGTCGTGGCGCTCACCCTCGGGGTCGTCGTGCGGTCGGTGCCCTGGGTGGCGGGCTCCTTCTCGAGCGTGCGCGAGTCGGCCAGGGCCCGCGGTCTCGAGCGCGACCCCCGGGCGGTCGTCGTGCCGACGGTCGTGCACGTCGTGGCCTACGCCCGGGCCACGGGCGAGGCGCTGGCCGCCAGAGGGCTCACCGACCCCGCCGACGACGGCGAGGCTCCCGGCCGGGGCGGACCACCACCGACCGGGAGCCCCTGACGGCTCAGCGCGTCGTCGCCCCGAGCCTGCTCGGACCGGCGCCGCCCGTCACCTTGCCGGTCACCATGCCGGCCACCGCGGCGGCCACGGCCGGCGCCACCCGCTCGTCGAAGACGCTCGGCACGATCCGGTCGGCGGTCGGCTCGTCGACGAGCCCGGCGATGGCATACGCCGCCGCGAGCTTCATCTCCTCGGTGACCCGTCGGGCGCCCGAGTCGAGCGCCCCGCGGAAGATCCCGGGGAAGGCAAGCACGTTGTTGATCTGGTTGGGGAAGTCGGACCGACCGGTCGCCACCACCTCGGCGAAGCGGGCGGCCACGGTCGGGTGCACCTCGGGGTCCGGGTTGGCGAGCGCGAAGATGATGGCCCGCGGCGCCATGCGCATGAGGTCCCGCTCGGCCACGGTCCCGCCGGAGACGCCGACGAGCACGTCGGCGCCCGACAGCGCGTCCCCGATCGAGCCGGTGACGCCACGGCGGTTGGTGACCTCGCGCAGCTGCTCCTTGTGCGGCGCCAGGTCGTCCCGGTCCGGTCCGATCACCCCGCGCGAGTCCACGACCACGACGTCGCCCACCCCGGCGGCGAGCAGGATGTGGCTGACCGCGACCCCGGCCGCACCCGCGCCCGACACGACCACCGTCAGGTCGGCGAGGTCCTTCTCGACGACCCGCACCGCGCCGAGCAGGGCGGCGAGCGCCACGATCGCGGTCCCGTGCTGGTCGTCGTGGAAGACGGGGATGTCGAGGCGGGCCTGGAGGCGGCGCTCGATCTCGAAGCAGCGCGGGGCCGAGATGTCCTCGAGGTTGATGCCGCCGTAGGTCGGCGCGATGCGCGCGACGGCGTCCACGATCTCCTCGACGCTGCCGGTCTCCATGCAGACGGGGACGGCATCCACGTCGGCGAAGTGCTTGAAGAGCACCGCCTTGCCCTCCATGACGGGCATGGCGGCCAGGGGCCCGATGTCCCCCAGGCCCAGGACCGCGGTCCCGTCGCTGACGACGGCCACGGTGTTGCGGCGGCTGGTGTAGACGGCGGCGAGCGTCGGGTCGGCGGCGATGGCGAGGGAGACCTGAGCGACGCCGGGGGTGTAGAGGAGGGAGAGGTCGGCCGCGTCTCGCAGGTCCGACGTGGCGTGCACCCCGAGCTTGCCTCCCTCGTGGACGCGGAAGACCGGGTCGGCGGGGTCGAAGGGCTGGGTGGTGGGCAACGCACTCATGCTGGGGACACCTCGTTCGCATGGAGAAGTCGAGGGCAGGCGCCCTCACTGGTGAGACAGTGCCGGGGGTCTGGCCTGCAAGCTCGTTCTCGCGACGGGGGTTGCCCGAAGTCGCCATCATGGCACGGCTGCGTCCCGCACCCAAGGGTCGACGCGAGGCTGTGACGCCTCTCTCAGCCCTGGTCGGCCCCGGTCCCGATCGCGGTGAGCAGGGCATCGACGACGCGCGGGTCGTACTCGTACCCGAGCCCGAGGTAGATCCGCTCCACCGCGGCCTCACGCGCCCGCACGCTCCGTGCCCCGGCGGTCAGGTCCTCGTAGGCGTTGACGACCTTGACGATGCGGCTCGTCAGCGGGATCTCCTCACCGAGCTCGCGCACCTGCCGGTACGGAGTGGTCTGGTGCTCGAGGATCCGCGCGGCCCCCTCGAAGACGCCGGTCTCGCGGACGATCGCGACGGTGTCGGCCTCGATGCGACGCTGGTCGGCCGGTGCCGCGAGCACCGTGGCGCCGCCCGGGATCGGCTCGACGAGGGCCACCTGACCGATGTCGTGCAGGAGCGCTGCGTACTCGAGGTCGAGCAGCTCGCGCTCGGAGAGCCCGAGCTCGCGCCCGACCCGGACCGACAGGGCCGCCACCCGCTCGGAGTGGCCCGAGGGGGTGTAGCCCGCCGCGTCGGTCAGTCGCGAGAGGGTGCGGATGCTCTGCAGGTAGGTCGCCCGGATGCTCACGTAGCGGCGGAACGCGAAGAGGGTCAGCACGAGCGGCATGAGGAAGAGCGGGAGTGACGCGATGCCCATCGCCGGCGCCGCCAGCGCGATGAGGACCCCGGTGACCGCGACGGCCATCGACATGGCGAACGACGAGCGCACCTCCTCGACGAAGGTGCGTCGCAGGTTGGCCGTGGCGGACAGGGCCCGCAGGACCGACGTGAAGAGCGTGTCGGCCACGAGGGCCAGCATCGTGATGCCCAGCATCAGCAGCGCACGCTGCCAGGGCACGAGTCCGTCGGAGTGGGTCGGCGTGCCCGGGGACTGGCCGAGGTGCGCCTCGCGGTAGAGCAGGGCCACGACGGCGACCGCCACCAGCCGGCCCGTGGTCTCGACGATGTTGGCCTCACGTCCGGCGAGCACGCGTGTGCCGGTGCCGACCGTCATGGACGCCGCCGTCACGGCCAGCACGAACGCCGCCCCGTAGGAGACGAAGTGACCCTCGGGGACCTCAGTCGTCAGCGCCAGGCCGAACGCGCTCGCCATCGCCATCGGCGCCGACCCCCGGAAGCCGGGGGCCAGCAGCAGGAACCACTCGCCGAGGACGATGGCCACGGCGAACGCCACGACGACCCCGATGCCGGCGTCGTTGCCGCCGGCGGGCAGGTCGCGGGTCACGACGGTGACGACGACGGAGACGAGCAGGCCTGCGAGTCCGAGCACGAGGGCGAACGGGCGACGGGCCTTGCCGATCACCGGCTCACGCCTGTCGAGGCACCGTGCGGGCGGCCGTGCTTCTCCAGCACCGCGAGGACCGCGGTGACGACAGCCGGGTCGAAGCGCCCGGGGTCGGACTGGAGCGCCCGGGCGATGTCAGTGGTGTCGGCGTCCCACGGCACGTCGCCGGGGGCGTCGAGGAGGTTCTCGACCGCCGACGCGACGGCGACGACCCGGGCGGCGAGCGGGATGTCCTGCCCTGCCAGTCCGTCGGGTCGTCCGTCGCCGTCGAAGCGCTCGTGCTGGTGCCGGATGCCGGAGCGTGCGTCCTCGAGGAAGTCGATGCCCTCGATCATCCGCGCCCCCATCACGCAGTGGCGGTCGATGACCCGCCGCTCGGCGACGCTGACCGCCTCGGGGGCGCGCCGCAGCAGCCGGGTCGGGACCCCGAGGTGTCCGATCTCGTGGAGGGTGGCGGCATACCTCACCGTCTCGATCTGGTGGGGTCCGAGTCCGAGCTCCTCCGCGATCCACTCCGACAGACGGGCGGCCCTGCGGCTGCGGGGCACGGCCGGGGGCTCCTTGGTGCCGAGGGCGGTCACGAGGGTGTCGACGGTGCGTTCGTGCGAGCGCACCTCCTCGCCGTACTGGATGAAGGCCCACCGGGCCGCGAGCAGCGGCGCCATGATGAGCAGGGCGCTGAAGGCGCCGAGGTCGACGGGGAACCAGAGGACGACGAAGAGGAACCCGATGACGCCGTAGCCGACGTACGCGACGCCCGAGCTCACGAGCACGCGGCGTACGAACACCCAGAAGGGCACCCCCTGGAACAGCGTGATGGCGCCTGAGAGCAGAACGGCGTTGGTCAGGCACTGGATGACGTCCGCGACGATCAGGGGTACTCCCACCTGCAGAGCGAGCCCGCTGAAGCCCGAGACCTGCTCCAGGTCCGGCGCCCCACCGACGGCGAGGTAGACCCCTGCACCTACGAGGCCGATGATTCCGGTCATCGCGATGTTGAACACGCGCTGGAACCACATCACCTTGGGGTCTCGCTCGATCGCCTGCGACACGACCCCGACGCACCATGCACCGAAGGGACCGAGTATCGCCGCTGAGGCGAGCAGGATGATCGAGAGGAAGGAAAAGCCGATGCGTGAGGTGACCGTGGGCTCGCGGAGGTTGAAGCTGAGGATCCCCATGGCCGACAGCAGGAGCAGCGGCGCCAGGTCGGGATGGCGCCCGTAGCGCCAGGCCACCGCGCCGAGAACGACCGACGCAACGGCCAGCCCGGCGATGTAGTACGGCCCTGCCCGCGACGGGGATGGGCTCTCGGTTCGGCTGGTCACGTCCTATTCATGCCCGAAGACGGTTCGGTCCTGCAACCACGGCGGGTCGCAGGACCGAACGGGTGTCTAGGAGTGGAGCAGGTCTCAGCTGCCCCACGTCCACGTGTTGGCGAAGTACGACAGCGCGCGGGTGGTGAAGTCGGTGGAGCTGGCAGCAAGGGCGGAAAGCAGGGCAGCGAACATTTGGGGGCTCCTTCATTGCATTGATGTTCCGGATGCGTGCGCCATGGAGGGGCGGTGCTCGCGGCAGCACAGAACAACCGAGGTTTCCCTCAGCGCTCAGGATGCCAACGATAGGAAGGCGCACGGAAGAAGATCCGGCCGTTACGGACGGATCTATACCAAGATTTTAAGGTTTGGCAGGGAACGTCGCTACCGGATTGGGTGACTCGGGGCCGGTGTGGAAGAATCGGTGCTTCGTGCCCGCACGGGCGCGAAGCATCCCGCAGGACCAAGGAGAGCCGACGATGAGCAAGCGCGCCCGCAAGCGCCGCTCCCGCAAGGGCAACGCCGCCAACCACGGCCGCAAGCCCAACGCCTGAGCCGCAGACGTCAAAGGCCCGCACCCGATCACTCGGGGCGGGCCTTCGTCGTGTCCGCCGTCGGGCGGACGAAGACGTCGTGGGCGTTCAGCCGCGGTCGACCTGGATCACGGTCATGGAGATGCGCGACATGATCGTCATCCGCAGGGCCTCCGGCGCCTGCTCGCAGTCGCAGGACCGCTTGATGAGCGACTTCAGGGTCGTGTCGAGGTCGTACTCCTTGAGGCACGGACCGCACTCGTCGAGGTGCGCCTGGATCTTGGCGCACTCGTCGGGACCGAGCTCGCCGTCGAGGTACTCGTAGACCCGCAGCAGCGCCTCGGAGCAGTCGGTGCGGGACGCCTCGTTGCCTGCTCCCGGTGCTCCGGCCGTCGTGTCGCTCATGACCGTCCTCCTTCGGTGCCCGCGCCCTTCGCGGCCTCGACCGAGCCGGCTGCGGCGAAACCCCGGTCGGCGGCATACTCCGAGAGCAGCTCGCGCAGCTGGCGTCGCCCGCGGTGCAGGCGGCTCATGACCGTGCCGATGGGCGTCTCCATGATCTCGGCGATCTCCTTGTAGGAGTAGCCCTCGACGTCGGCGAAGTAGACCGCGAGGCGGAACTCCTCCGGGATCGCCTGCAGGGCCCGCTTGACGTCGCTGTCGGGGAGGTGGTCGAGGGCCTCGGCCTCCGCCGAGCGCAGGCCCACCGACGTGTGCGACTCGGCACGCGCCAGCTGGTAGTCCTCGATCTGCGCCGCGTCAGACTCAAGCGGCTGGCGCTGCTTCTTGCGGTAGGTGTTGATGTAGGTGTTGGTGAGGATGCGGTACATCCACGCCTTGAGATTGGTCCCCGGCTTGTACTGGTGGAAGGCGGCGTACGCCTTGGCGAACGTCTCCTGGACGAGGTCCTCGGCGTCGCTGGGGTTGCGGGTCGTGCGCAGGGCGGCGCTGTAGAGCTGGTCGAGCAGCGGCATCGCCTCGCGCTCGAAGCGCGCGCGGCGCTCCGGCTCGCTCTCGCTCGCCACGTCGACGCTCGCGTCGGCCCGGGCGACGTCCTCGGGGTCCACGACCGCGGCCGGGCCCGAGACCGCCGCCGCGGCGCTCCGGGCGGTCGGGGCAGCCGTGGGGGTGTCGGTGCTGGGGTCCGCGAGCCGCAGGGCGGCGCTCGGATCGGTCTTCTTGTCCTTTGCCATCGCCTCCCAGCCTAGACCGGTGGGCGGTTGCAGCAGACCGTGCTCGACCGGCACGGTCCTGACGCTCTCGGGCTCACGGGTGGGGCAGGTGACCATGCTCCGTGCAACGACGCCTAGGCGGGGAGCATTCCCGCGACCGCCGTCAGGGCCTCGGTGAGGGCGGCGCGCGAGCTGCCGGGGAAGCTGTGCGCCCCGGGCACCTCGATGAGCGTGGCACCGGGCGGCAGGTACGGGCGCACCTCGTCGGGGGTGCCGAAGGCGTCGCTCGACCCCTGGAGCACCCACGAGGGGTCCGGAGCGAGCGCCAGCTCGTCGGCGCGCAGGCGGTCGGGCCGGCCGGGCGGGTGGAGGGGGAAGCTCAGCAGCAGCGCCGCGTCCGCCTCGAGGGCCCCGGCCGTGCGGCACGCGACGCGTGCCCCGGCGCTGCGGCCACCCACGACGAGGGGCCGGGGCAGCCGCCCGCGGCCGGTGAGCAGGGCCTCGACGACGGGCACCCAAGCGAGGTCGAGGGTGGGCGGCCGCCCGGCGACCCGGCGGCCGGCGACCAGCCACGGCTGCTCGACCACCACGACGGCCCAGCCAGCACCGACGAGGACCTCGCGGGCGATGGCGAGGTCGATCGCACCGAGGCCTCCCCCGGCCCCGTGGCCGAGCACGACGGTGCCGTGCGGGCGCGCCGGTCGGTGGACGTGCGCCCGCGCCGGGCCACCCGGGGTGTCGATCTCCCGCACGGTCGCCCGGATCGGGGCGGTCATGCCCCGATCACCTCTCCGGTCATCGGGTCGACCACGCCCTCGAGCTCGGACTCCGGGACGGGCTCGACGAGCGACGGCCCGTTGTTGCGCGTCGCCCCGACGGCACGGCTGACGGGATGGGCCTCGAACCGGCCGGGGTCGGCGAAGTCGAGGACACCCTGGACGTAGCCGGGGTCCTTCTCGTCGGGGTCGAGCCACTGCTCCCACTGGCCCGGCTCGAGCACGAGCGGCTGCCGGTCGTGGATGCGGTCCATCCCGGGGTCGGCCGCCGTGGTGATGATGGTGAAGGTCGTGAGCCAGGCCGCAGGGTCGTCGTCGGGCAGCTCGCGGTCACGCCAGAACTCGTAGAGGCCGGCGAAGGCGACCGGGGCGCCGTCGGCCCGGTGGATGAAGAACGGCTGCTTGCGCGGCTTGCCCTTGGCGTCGACGGCCGTGGGCGAGACCTGCCACTCGTACCAGCCCTCGGCCGGCACGATGCAGCGGCGGGAGAGGGCGGCCTTGGCGAAGGCGCCCTTGCCCAGCACCGACTCGGCCCGCGCGTTCGTCATGCGCAGCCCCATCTTGACGTCCTTGGACCACGACGGGACGAGTCCCCACGTCAGGAGCCGCAGCTGGCGGGCAGGGGCCGGCTGCCCGTCCGACTGGCCGGCCTCGGGGTCGGCTCCCCGCGGGCGCCGCGTCAGCACGACGGGCGCCTGCTTGGAGGGGGCCATGTTCCAGTCGGGCTCCCCCGCCGGTGGGCTCTGGGGGCTCTTGAGCACGCTGCGCGCGGGCTCGTCGATGTGGTCCTCGTCGACGTCGAAGGCCTCGATGAGCTCGTCGGGCCGCGCGCTCGCGGCATACCTCCCGCACATGCGCCACAGCGTATGCCGGGTGGCTCGTGGGACGTCCCGACGTGGGCGTGCCCGCAGCTCGTCCGGGTATGTCGATACCGTAGGTGTCCACACGTCCACGATGGCCACGGCGCGCTCCGGCGCACTGCGGCCAGAGGAGGAAATCGTATGATCGTCCGCCGTCTCGCCCGTCCGCTCCTTGCGTCCGTCTTCGTCGCAGCAGGGGTCGACGCCCTGCGCAACCCTGCCGCGCGCACCCCTCAGGCCGCCCACCTGCTGCAGAAGGTGCCGGACCAGGTCCCCGGAGCCGACGTGGCCGCCAAGGACCCCGACCTCTTCGTCCGGGTCAACGGCGCGGCGCTCCTCGGCGGCGGCCTGCTCCTCGCAACGGGCCGTATGCCGCGTCTGGCCTCGACCGTGCTCGCGGCCTCGATCGTCCCGACCACGGCGATCGAGCACGCGTTCTGGGAGGAGACCGACCCCACGCGCAAGGCCCAGAGCCGCAGCCTGTTCCTCAAGAACGTCGGCCTGCTCGGTGGCCTGCTCCTGGCCGCCGTCGACACCGAGGGTCGCCCCGGCCTCGCCTGGCGCGCCCAGCACGCCACGAAGACGACGCGCCGCGAGGCCCGTCACGCCCAGCGGACCGCCCAGCGTGAGGCGCGGCTGCTCGCCCATCGAGCCCAGGACGTCGTGAGCTGAGTTGAGTCCCGCCGAACCATCGCCCCACCCCACGCCCGTGAGCACCCAGTCCGCCGGCTCCTCCGCCCCGGCCGGCACCGGGTCGTCGCCCGACTGGGCGGCCCCGGTCGCTCCCGGACCGCTCGACGCGACGGTCGTCCTCCCGGGCAGCAAGTCCCTGACGAACCGTTACCTCGTCCTCGCGGCGCTCGCGACGGACCGGTCGCGCCTCAGGGCTCCGCTGCGGTCCCGCGACACGCTGCTGATGGCCGATGCCCTGCGTTCGCTCGGTGTCCGCATCGACGACGTCGTGCCGGAGGGTGAGGCGGTGGCCGGCGGGGTCCCCGACTGGGTGGTCACGCCGCCCGAGAGGCTGGCCGGCGGGGTGAGCATCGACTGCGGCCTGGCCGGCACCGTCATGCGCTTCCTGCCGGCGGTCGCAGCGCTCGCGGACGGTCCGGTCCGGCTCGACGGCGACCCGCAGGCCCGCCTGCGGCCCATGGGCCCGGTCATCGACGCGCTGCGCGCCCTTGGCGTCGAGGTCGACGACGACGAGGGGCACCTGCCGGTGACGGTCAACGGGCGCGGTCACGTGCCCGGCGGGCCCGTCACCATGGACGCCTCGGCGTCGTCGCAGTTCATCTCCGCCCTGCTCCTGGCAGGTGCCCGCTACGGAGACGGCGTCACCGTGCACCACGCCGGCGAGCCGGTGCCCAGCGAGCCGCACATCCTCATGACCGTCGAGACGTTGCGCGACGCGGGTGCCATCGTCGACGACAGCGAGCCCGACACGTGGCGCGTCGAGCCCTCCGAGATCAACGCCCTCGACGTCTCGGTCGAGCCGGACCTCAGCAATGCCGGGCCCTTCGTCGCGGCAGCGCTGGTCGCGGGCGGGACGGTGCGCGTCCCCGGCTGGCCGCAGCACACCACCCAGGCCGGAGACCTCCTGCGCGAGATCCTCGACAGCATGGGCGCCGACGTGCGGCTCGACCGTTCCGGGCTCACCGTCACCGGCAGCGGCGAGCTCGTCGGGATCGACATCGACCTGCACGACGCCGCCGAGCTGACGCCGACGGTGGCGGCTCTCGCCGCCCTCGCCTCCACCCCCACCTGGATCCGCGGCGTGGCCCACATCCGCGGCCACGAGACCGACCGGCTCGCGGCCCTCACGGCCGAGCTCGGCGGTGTCGGCTCCCACGTGACCGAGACGGCGGACGGTCTGCGGATCTCACCGGCACCGTTGCACGGTGGGCGATTCCGCACCTACCACGACCATCGCATGGCCACCGCCGGTGCCATCATCGGCCTGCGGGTGCCGGGCGTCCACGTCGAGGACATCGACACGACGCGCAAGACCCTGCCCGACTTCGTCGGCCTCTGGCAGGGCATGCTCGACCGCACCGGCCACGTCGTGCTCGCCCGATGAGCTGGCGGGACCTCGACGAGGGCGACATCCGGGTCCGCCCGAGCCGCAAGGGGTCCAGGCCCCGCACGAAGGAGCGTCCTGCCCACGCGGACGCCGTCGTGGCCATGGTCATCGGCGTCGACCGCGGTCGCTACACCTGCCTGATCCCCAAGGGGGTCCTCGGCAAGAAGGAGCCCGAGCGCGTCGTCACCGCCATGAAGGCCCGCGAGATCGGACGCACACGGGTCGTCGTCGGTGACGACGTCGCTCTCGTGGGAGACCTCGCCGGCGGCCCCGACGCGCTGGCCCGCATCGTGCGCATCGAGGAGCGACGCTCGGTCCTGCGCCGCACGGCCGACGACACCGACCCCTACGAGCGCATCATCGTGGCCAACGCCGACCAGCTCGTCATCGTCACCGCCCTCGCCGACCCGGAGCCGCGCCCGCGCATGGTCGACCGGTGCCTCGTCGCGGCCTACGACGCCGACCTCGAGCCCCTGCTCGCCCTCACCAAGGCCGACCTGGTCGACCCCACCGAGTTCCTCGCCAACTACACGCCGCTCGAGGTCGAGCACGTCGTCACGTCCTGGAAGGACGGCGACTTCTCCGGGCTCGAGGCGCTGCGGGCCCGGCTGTCGGGCAAGGTCTCGGTGCTCGTCGGCCACTCCGGGGTGGGCAAGAGCACGCTGGTCAACGGACTCGTGCCCGGCGCCCTGCGCGCGACGGGCATCGTCAACGACACGACCGGCCGAGGTCGTCACACCTCGACGAACGCCGTGGCCCTGCGCCTGCGCAGCGCTGACGGCTCGGACGACGGCTGGGTCATCGACACGCCCGGCATCCGGTCGTTCGGACTCGCCCACATCGACGTCGACCACATCATCGACCACTTCCCCGACCTCGCCGCCGGGACGGACGACTGCCCACGCGGCTGCACCCACGACGAGGAGGAGTGCGCGCTCGACGCGTGGGTCGCGGGCGGCCACGCCGGACCCGCGGGCGCCTCACGCCTCGAGTCCCTCCGGCGGCTGCTCAGCAGCAGGACCACGACCGAGGAGCACTGAGCCCCAGCGGCATACGGGCGCCCACGGCATACGGCCTCGGTCTCGGCTCCCCCGCCTGCGCCCGATGCCGCTAGGTTGACCCGGTGACCTCCTACGACGACGACCTGCGGCTGGCCCACGTCCTGGCGGATGCCGTCGAGCGGGTGACGATGGCGAGGTTCCGCGCCGCCGACCTCGTCGTCGAGAGCAAGCCCGACCTCACCCCGGTCACCGATGCCGACCGCGCCGCAGAGGAGCTCGTCCGGCACCAGCTGAAGCGCACCCGACCGCGTGACGCCGTCGAGGGCGAGGAGTTCGAGGCGACGGGCCACGGCCCGCGGCGCTGGATCATCGACCCCATCGACGGCACCAAGAACTTCGTCCGCGGCGTGCCCGTCTGGGCGACGCTCATCGGCCTCGTCGTCGACAACGTGCCGGTGCTCGGCCTCGTCGCCGCGCCCGCCCTGCAACGCCGCTGGTGGGCGGCCACCGGGTCCGGAGCCTGGTCGGGGCGTTCGCTCTCGTCCGCCCGGCGCATCTCGGTCTCGCAGGTGGGCCGCCTAGGCGACGCGTCGCTGTCGTACTCCTCGCTCGCGGGATGGCGCGTCCGCGGCCGCCGCGACGACTTCCTCGACCTCATGGACGACTGCTGGCGCACCCGCGCCTACGGCGACTTCTGGTCCTACATGCTCGTAGCCGAAGGGGCTGCCGACATCGCGGCCGAGCCGGAGCTGGCCGTCCACGACATGGCCGCGCTCGTGGCCATCGTGCAGGAGGCGGGCGGCCGCTTCACCGGGCTCGACGGGCGCGAGGGCTGCTGGAGCGGCAACGCCCTGGCGACCAACGGCCTGCTGCACGACGAGGTGCTCTCGCGCATCGGGATGCCTTCGTCGTGAGCCCCGGGGCACCCCCCCGGTGAGCGCGAGGTGGCCGACGGGTGGGCGCTGCTGGGTGAGCCGCGCTGCGACGCCTAGCCTCTCGGCATGAGCACCCGCAGCACCGACCCCCGTGACCCTGCACCCTCGACGGGCGCGACCGGCTCAGGGCTCGTCGTGCGACGCGCTGGTGCCGGCGACGTCACCACGCTCGCCGAGGTCGCCGCGGCGACGTTCGCGCTTGCCTGCCCGCCGTCGATGACGCAGGACCGGGTCCGGGCCTTCGTCGACGAGGTCCTCTCGCCCGCGCGCTTCACCGGCTACCTGGCCGACCCGGCTCGATGTCTCCTCCTGGCCGAGGAGGCGGGCGCCCCGCTGGGCTACGCCATGCTCGTCGGCGGCGAGCCCTCCGACGACGACGTCCGGGCGGCCATCCGGCTGCGGCCGACGGTCGAGCTGTCGAAGATCTACGTGCTGCCGCAGGCGCACGGCACCGGCACCGCCGCGCTGCTCATGCAGCAGGCCCTCGCGTGGGCGCACGAGCAGGGCGCGGCCGGTGTCTGGCTCGGCGTCAACCAGCAGAACGAGCGGGCCCAGCGCTTCTACGGCAAGAGCGGCTTCGAGCGCGTCGGCACCAAGCGCTTCCTCGTCGGCGGGGTCCTCGAGGACGACTTCGTCATGGAGCGCAGCCTCACGCCCGCGACCCAGGGCTGACGCGCTCGCCGGCCGCACCCCTCGGACCGAACGCAGCGTTCGGTGGCGAACTCCGTGTTCTACCAGTGAGTTCGACACCGAACGCTGCGTTCGGTGGATGAGGGTGGGTGTGGTCAGGGGTCGGTGACGACGGTGACGGGCCCGAGACCGAGGGCCTCGACCGCCTCGAGGTGCTCGGCGGCGTCTCCGACCATGACGACGGTCCACCCGGTCCCGGGCGATCCTGCGCCGATGCCGGCGCCCGCGGCGAAGCGGGCGTAGGCCGCGTCGACCCGCGCGCGGTCGACGGTCGCGAGGTCGCGCAGGTTGGCGGTCGTGAAGGCGGTCGTGCGGCCGTCGAGCGCCATGGCCACCGCTTCGTCGGCGATCGCGTCGGCCGTGGCGTAGCGACCCGGCGCGGTCTTGGAGATGAAGTCCACGCCGCTGCGGATCTCCTTGTCGCTGAAGCCGTCCCGACCCCCTTCGAGGATCTCGACGAGGAGGCGGAGCGACTCCGCGGTGGAGTCCGCGCGCACCGAGCCGGAGGTCAGGAACACCCCACCGCGCCGCCGCGGTCGGAAGCTCGACCGGATGCCGTAGGTGTAGCCCTTCTCCTCGCGGAGGACCGCGTCGATGCGGGCGTTCGGCGAGCCCCCGAGCACGAAGCCGAGCACCGGGTAGGGCGCCCACCCACCCTCGACCGACCGGTCTGGGCCGGGAGCGCCGATGACGAACTCCGTCTGCACGGAGCCAGGTCGCGACACGAGCACGATGCGGCCGCGGTCGGGCGCGAGGGCAGCCGCGTGCTGGAGGTGCCGCTCGCGCTGGCGCGGCCCCTTGACCCAACCGCCCAGCGCGGCCTCGACCAGCACCGGCACGTCGAGCCCCGCGAGGTCGCCGGCCACGACGACCGTCACCCCGGAGGCCACCACGTGCTCGGAGTGGAAGGCCACGACGTCGTCGCGGGTGATCGACGAGACCGTCTCGCGGGTGCCGCCGGTGGGTCGGGACGACCGGTCCTCCGGCGCGTAGAAGGTGCGGACGAACTCCAGCCCGGCCCGGTGGGCGGCGACGGACCGCTCCTGCTCGATCTCGGCGATGCGGGTGCGCACCTGGCGGGCGACCTCCGACTGCGGGAAGGCGGGTTCCGTGAGGACCTGTCGCAGCAGGTCGAGGGCGGGCTCGAGGTTGCCCTTGACGACGTCGAGGTCGATCGACAGACCGGAGTCGGCCATGCCGGCGCCGAAGCTGACGCCCTTGCGCTCGAGCAGCCGCGCGAACTCCTCGGCGGTGTGGTGCTCGGTGCCCTCGTCGAGGGTGCGCGCCATGATCGAGGCGACGCCCTCACAGCGGCGCGGCTCGTCACGCAGCGACACCGGCAGGCCGAGGCGCACCGACACGACGTACTGGCCCGGCACGTCGTAGGTGACGAGCCGCAGGCCGTTGGGCAGGTCGAAGGTGGCGCCCTCGGGGAACTCCCACGGCTCGGGGGGTGCCACGACGGGGCGGGCGACGGTGCTCATGAGGCCTCCTCCGACTCTCGGCGGTCCGTGTCGGTCGTGTCGGTCGTGTCGGTCGTGTCAGTGGTGTCGGTGGTGTCGGCCTGCGGGGTCGGGTCGGCGGCATCGTCGGCGGCCTCGTCGGCGAGGTAGCGCACGACGGCCCGCGACCCCGGGTCGAGCCACGCGGCCGCGGCCGCCCGGGCCTGCTCGGCGGTCACGGCTCGGATGCGGTCGACGAAGGTGTTGACGTAGGCCGGGTCGCCCGTCAGCAGCGCGTGGTGGCTGATGTGGTCGGCCCGTTCCTCGATGCTGGCGAGCGCACTCAGCCACGAGCGCTCGGTGTCGGCGATGACAGACTCGAGCTCGGCCGCGTCGGGGCCCTCGTCGATGAAGCGGCGGATCTCCTCGCACACGGCGTCCTCGATCTGCTCGACGTCGGCGCCGGCGGAGACGTCGACGGTGATCGTGCCGAGGCCCGACCCGTCGACGAGGCCCATGGTCCAGCCACCGACGGCCACGGCCGTCTCGTCGGTGCGCACGAGGCGGCGGACGAGCCGCGAGCTGGCGAGGCCGCCGAGGACGTCGACGGCGACCTGGCAGGCGAGGTAGTCGGGGGTCGTGTCGACCGGGAGCCGGAAGGAGATGTAGAGGCGGTCGTTGGGCACGTCGCCGACGCGGTCGAGGTGAACCGGCTCGGCGAGCGGCGGCAGCTGGGGGTGGCGCTCACGCGGGTGCAGCTCGATCGCCGGCAGCGACCCGAAGTACGTCTCGGCCGCGGCGAAGCCCTCTTCCGGGGTGAGGTCACCGACGAGCGTCAGGACCGTGTTGTTGGGTCCGTAGTGCGCCCGGAAGAAGTCGTGGACGTCCTCGAGCGTGGCGGCGTCGAGGTCCTCCATCGACCCGATCGTGGGGTGGTGGTAGGGGTGGCCCTCGGGGAAGACGGTCGCGTAGATGTCGATGAGCGCCGAACCGTAGGGGACGTTGTCGTAGCGCTGGCGCTTCTCCTCCTTGACGACGTCGCGCTGGTTGTCGAGGTTCTCCTGCGTCAGGGCGTCGAGCAGGTGGCCGTGCCGGTCCGCCTCCAGCCACAGCGCGAGCTCGAGCGCACCGGTGGGGACGGTCTCGAAGTAGTTCGTGCGGTCGAACCAGGTCGTGGCGTTGAGGCGGGCCCCCTCGTCCATCAGCGCCGAGAAGTGCTCGCCGGAGGCGACGTTGCGGCTGCCCTGGAACATCAGGTGCTCGAAGAGGTGGGCGAACCCGGTGCGCCCCGGGGTCTCGTGGCGTGAGCCCACGCCGACCCAGAGGTTCACCGCGACGTTGGGCACCGTGTGGTCCTCGCTGACGATGACTCGCAGGCCGTTGGCCAGCGTGCGCTCGGCGAGGGGGTAGGAGATCGCTGTCACGGCTCGACCCTATGCGACGTCACGCCGGCGGTCGGTCGAGGAGAATCGACCCGTTGCGCACCGCGGACGTGGAGAATGCGCTCGGCGCACTCGCCACCCGACGCCCAGGAGCCAAGCCCTCATGACCGACAGCCCCGTCCCCGCCCCCACCGGCGCCTCCACTCCAAGCGGGGCCTCCGCTCCCGCAGGCGCCTCCACTCCCGGCGGGGGCGCCGCTGCCACCGGTCGTCTCGCGCGTCTGCGGCCCTTCGTCGTCCCCCTCGTCGCGATCCTCGCGTTCCTGCTCGTCCGCGCCCTGACCGCGGACGACGGGACCCACGGCATCCGCACCGGCCAGTGCGTGGCAGCGGTCGGCACCAACGACTTCAGGACGGTCGACTGCGGTGACGCGAGCTCACTCGGCAGCGTCACCTACATCGAGAAGAACGTGCCCACCGACGAGGCTGCGGCCCTCCGCCTATGCTCCGCGCACGGGGCCCAGGGCGCCTTCACGAGCGCGGATGCCGCCGGCGGCGCCGGCACGGTCATCTGCGTCGCCGACCCCAGGTAGCCGGCACGTCGCATCCCGTCATGGCGTACATAACCTGATGTTATTGCTTTGTCAGATAGCATCACTGCGCAGTATGCTGCCGGCATGGGGCCAGCCAGTCAGGACGACCTTCTCGACACGATCCGCAGCAGCGTCATCGGCGACGACCAGGTGATGCACGGGCCCTACGGCCCCCGCCGCGTCACCTACGCCGACTACACCGCCTCGGGCCGCGGCCTGACCTTCATCGAGGACTTCATCCGCGACGAGGTGCTCCCCCGCTACGCCAACACGCACACCGAGAGCTCCGGCACCGGCCTGCAGACGACCCGGCTGCGCGAGGACGCCCGCCGGACGATCCGTGACGCCGTCGGCGGCGACGACGAGACCGTCGTCGTCTTCGCCGGCTCGGGATGCACCGGCGCGATCGACAAGCTCGTCGGCATCCTGGGCCTGCGCATCCCGTCGAACTTCGAGGACCGCTGGCACGCAAGCGCGCTCGTGCCCGTCGACCAGCGACCCGTCATCTTCATCGGCCCCTACGAGCACCACTCCAACGAGGTGATGTGGCGCGAGTGCGTCGCCGACGTCGTCGTCATCCCGCAGGACCTCGACGGGCACGTCGACATCGGCGTCCTGCGCGCACGGCTCGTCGAGCACGCCGACCGGCCCCTGCTCATCGGCTCGTTCTCGGCCGCGAGCAACGTCACCGGCATCGTGACCGACACCGACGCCATCTCCTCGGTGCTCCACGAGCACGGCGCCCTCGCCTTCTGGGACTATGCCGCGGCGGCCCCGTACGTCGACATCGAGATGTACGGCCGGGGAGGACGAGGCGTCGCCGACCCCACGGCATACAAGGACGCCGTCTTCCTCAGCCCGCACAAGTTCATCGGCGGACCCAGCACGCCCGGTGTGCTCGTCGTGCGCCGAGAGCTCATGACCAACCGCGTGCCCGACGTCCCCGGTGGCGGCACCGTCGCCTACGTCAACCCCGACGACCACGACTACCTCGCCGACCCCGCGCACCGCGAGGAGGGCGGCACCCCTGCCATCATCGAGTCGATCCGCGCCGGCCTCGTCTTCAAGCTCAAGGAGGCGGTCGGCACGGAGACGATCCGCGCGCGCGAGGACCGCTTCCTCCGCCGGGCCGTCGAGGCGTGGCAGCAGGAGCCCGCGATCGAGATCCTCGGCAACCTCGACGCCGAGCGCCTGTCGATCGTCTCCTTCGTCATCCACGCCCAGGGCGAGCGCTACCTGCACCACAACTTCGTCGTCGCCGTCCTCAACGACCTCTTCGGCATCCAGGCCCGTGGGGGCTGCTCGTGCGCCGGCCCCTACGGCCACTACCTGCTCGGCATCGACCTCGAGCGGTCGCACGAGTTCGAGCGCGAGATCGGCCGCGGCTGCGAGGGCATCAAGCCGGGCTGGGTGCGGGTCAACTTCAACTACTTCATCTCCGACGTCGTCGCCGACTACGTCATCGACGCGGTCCGGCTCGTCGCCCGCGACGGGTGGCGCCTGCTCGGGGACTACGTCTTCGAGCCGGCGACGGGACTGTGGAGGCACAAGGGCGGCCCGGTCGAGCCGCCTCTTCGCCTGCACCAGCTGAGCTTCGAGGAAGGGCACCTCACCTACCCCGCGCAGCACGAGCGGGCGGCTGAGGACGCGCTGGCCGGCCATCTCGCGGAGGCGCGCGAGATCCTTGCCGCCGCCACGCCGGAGCGGTGCGACGAGGCGCACGTCAACGTCGACTTCGACCACCTGCGGTGGTTCGAGCTTCCGGTCCGCAGCCTGTCGCGCTGACCCGTCCGACCTGCACCGGCGTCCCCAACCGACCTCCCAGGACGTCGCGCGTCACGGAGCCATCGCGGCATACCCCGTGTAGTCGTGGACGGCCACCCCGGCATAGGTCGCGTAGGCGCGCGCACCTGAATCCACCTGTGCGAGCTGGTCGCTCATCCGGGAGAGGGTCTGGCCGTAGAAGGTCTGCTTGACCTCGGTCGGGTCGGGCCCGAGGTAGTTCGTCTCCTGCCCGATGCGCACCGGCTTGCCGAGCGCTGCTGCGGCGGTGAGCTCTGCCGCCGCGATGGCGAGAGTGCCGTCCGTGCCGGCCGCGGTGTTGCGGTAGGCCATGATCGTCACGGCCGAGACCCGGCGCATCGTCTCCCGGTCCAGCGTCGACCTCTTGCCGGCCTTGACCTGGTTGAACCAGAACGGGATGTCGACCTCCACCGGGCGACCCCCACTCGCCGACACGAGCCGGTCGAGCAGCGTGAGGTAGGCCGACACGGTCGCGGACTGACGGGTCGTCCAGGCCGCCGTCGTCCACGGCTCCACCTCGACGTGCAGCCCGGTGAACAAGCCCGTCGCGATGGTCGGCCGCACCCAGTGGTCGACCGCCCACGCCGGGTTGTCGACCCACCCCGGATCGCCGCCGAGCGCGTCGACGCGCAGTCCTGCGGTGCGGGCCTGCGTCACGAGGTCACGCACCGTGGGCAGGGTCGGGCTCGTCGTCAGGTCGGGCGGCACCGCGACGAAGAGGGTGCTGACGCCGCGTGACTGGGCCAGCTGCACGACAGATGCGGGGTCGGACCACGACCAGACCCACATCGCGCGTCCCGGCGCGGTGGCGGCGGCCGCGCCCTGCGCCGAGAGGAGGACCGACCCGAGCATGAGCACGAGCATCGCAGCCCCCGTCGACATCCGGGCGCGCGCCCCGGTCGGGCGCCCCGGCCTGCTGACACCGGAACCCGGACCCCGTCCAGGTCCCTGGCCCCGCCCGTGTCGACGGCTGGTTCGTGGGCTCGGCGTCATGACGCACCTCCTGCGTGGCAGACCCCGAGAGTGCGACTGTCCCAGACCCGGACCGCGCTCCGGGGCGGAATGCGCCGGACGGTCGCCGAGTCAGCCCTTGACCCCTCCTTCGTTGGCTCCCCGGATGAAGTAGCGCTGCAGGGCGAAGAAGATCAGCGCCACCGGGATCGTCGTGAGCAGGGCGGTGCCGAGCTTGAGGGGGTACTGCGTGCCGGCGCCGAGCTGACCGCTGGTCAGGCTCGCGAGTCCCGTGACCAGGGTCTGGTGCTCCGGGGTCCCCTTGGTCACCACGAGGAAGTGCGAGAACTCGTTCCACGATCCCTGGAACGACAGGATCGTCAGGGTGATGAGCGCCGGCTTGGCCATGGGCAGCACCACCGACCAGAACGTCCGGAAGATGCTCGCACCGTCCATGCGCGCCGCCTCCTCGATCGAGACCGGCACCGAGTCGAAGAACTGCTTCATGATGAAGACCCCGGCGGCGTCGACGACGAGGGGGAGGATCATCGCGGTGTAGGTGTCGTAGACGCCGAGGTAGTTGACCATGAGGAACTTCGGGATGAGCAGCGCCACTCCCGGCACGGCCATGACCGCGAGCAGTGCGGTGAAGACGGCTCGCCGCCCTCGGAACTGCAGGCGCGAGAGCGCGTAGCCGGCGAGCGAGTCGAAGAAGACGCGGCCCGCGGTGACGACGAGCGTGATGAGGACGGAGTTCTGCAGCCACGTCGTGATGGGCACCGACGCGTCCCCGCCCGCCCCGAAGATCCGCAGCCATGCCTGCGCGGTGAAGGGGTTCGGGACCAGCGACAGCGGGTTGTTCGCGGCGTCCGGGTCGGTCTTGAAGGACGTCGCGATCTGGATGAGGAACGGGTAGATGAACAGGACGGCGAAGGCGAGCAGTGCGGTGTAGAGCAGGATCGTCTTGACGGGGTTGGACCTGCGGGTGTTCACGAGCGGCCTCCGAGTCGGAAGAGGGGCTTGCGCTCGTCCTTGTCGGTCAGCACGTAGCGCTGCACCCGGGTCAGGACGATGATGATGAGGAAGACGACGAAGGCCATCGCCGCACCCGAGCCGTAGCGGAAGTTGCCGAAGCTCTGCTGGTACGACAGGAACGCCGGGCTGAGCGTGGTTCCCGCGGGGGCGCCCTTGCCCATGACGTAGATCTGGTCGAAGACCTGCCACGTCCCGATGAGCCCGAGCGTGATGACGAGGAAGAGCGCCGGCTTGATCATCGGCAGGGTCACGTGGCGCAGCTTCTGCCACCCGGAGGTGCCGTCGAGGGCTGCTGCCTCGTCGATCTCGACGGGCAGGTCCTGCAGGGCGGCGATGAACATCAGCATGAAGGTGCCTGACGTCGTCCAGATGACGAGGAAGATGATGACGAACATCGCGACCGACGGGCCCGAGAGCCAGTCCCAGAGGCTGCGGCCGAGGATCTGGCCCTGCGCCCACCCGGGGTTGTCCACCCCGACGGCGTTGAACGCCAGGTGCAGCAGCCCCCGGCTGTCGCTGAACCACTGCGGCCCGTCGATGCCGAAGAAGCCGAGGAAGGCGTTGACGGCGCCGGTGTTGGAGAAGAGGAAGAGGAAGACCGTGGCGATCGCGATGGAGCTCGTCACCGACGGGAAGTAGAAGGCGGTGCGGAAGAAGCTGCGCCCCTTGAGCATCCTGTTGTTGACGAGCAGGGCGAGCCCCAGGGCGAGGACGGTCTGCAGCGGCACGACGAGCAGCACGTAGTAGAAGGTGTTGCCGATCGACTGCATGAAGTTGTCGCGCGTCAGGCCGTCCCGGGCGAACAGATCGGTGTAGTTCTTCAGACCGACGACGTCGGTGCCCTGGCCGACGGCGAAGGGGTTGGTGTTGCCCTGCCAGTTGGTGAAGCTCACCCAGAGCGCCATGCCGATCGGGATGACGAGGAAGAGCCCCAGGATGATGATCATCGGGGCCACGAAGACCCAGCCTGCCGTGCCCTCACGACCGCGTATGCCGCCGCGGGAGCGAGGGGGTCGCTCCCCCGGCACGGCCGCCTGGCCCGCGGGCTTGCCTGCCTCGGCCGAGGCCACCTGCGCGGCGCGGGCGCCTCGGGAGATGACGACGTCCTCGAGCGGCCGTTCGTCGTCGATGCGGGCCATGGCCCCTCCTGCGTGGTGAGTGACGTGGTGGAGGTGGCGCCCGCCGATGCGGACGGGCGCCACCGCCAGGGGGTCAGCCGGCGAGTGCCGCCGTGCCGTTCTTCTGCAGCTCCGCGAGCCAGGCGTTCGGGTCGCCGCCCTTGCCCATCGTGGCCAGCTGCGAGTTGAACTTGTTCATGACGTCGTCGAAGCCCGGCAGGTTGACCGGGCCCTGGGCGTACTGCCCGCCGGTGACGAAGGCCTGCGAGTCCGGGTACTTCGAGGCGAACGCCTTGGCGCCCTCCTCCGTGGAGGGCATGACACCGAAGGCGTCGGCGAAGGCCATCTGCTGGTCGGTCGTGATGAGCGACTTGACGAGGTCGACCGCCGGGCCGTGGTTGGCCGACTTGGCCGCGATCCCCCAGCAGTTGCTGAAGAGCAGGGTTCCCTTGCCGGCCGGACCGGCCGGCAGCTCGACGACCTTGTACTTGAGGTTCGGGAAGTCCTTCTTGGCGCCGCTGATCCAGTTGCCCTCGATCGTCATGGCGGCCACGCCCTTGCCGAGCGCCTCGCCACCCCAGCCGGTGGCCGGCGAGGTGTCGGAGCTGAACTTGAGGATGCCCTCCTTCATCATCTTCTGCACCTCGGCCAGACCCGCCTTGGCCGGCGCGCTGTCGGCCGTCATCGTCTTGCCGTCCGCTGAGACGACCCACCCGCCGGCCTGCTTGATGAAGGCGCCGCTGCGGTTGATGTCGTTGCCGATGACGAGCCCCGTGACCTTGCCCGACGTCAGCTTCTTGGCCACGGCCTCGAGACTGGCCCAGTCCTTGGGGATGTCGGCGTCGGTGAGGCCCGCCTTGCTCCAGAGGTCGGTGTTGATCTCGAGCGCGAGCGTCGAGTAGTCCTTCGGCGCGCAGTAGAACTTGCCGTCGTAGGTGAAGGCCTGCACGAGAGCGGGGAGGAAGTTCGCGTCCTTGACCTGGTCTCCGTAGGCATAGAGGTTGCCGGCCTTGGCGAACGTGCCGACCTTGGAGGCGTCGGTGTAGAAGACGTCCGGCGGGGTCGTGGACGCGAAGGCCTGGCCCAGCTGCTGCCCGAGGTCCGCCGCGGCGATGACCTCGACCTGGTTGCCGGACTTCTTCGCCCAGGCGTCGGCGGCCGCCTTGACCGCCTTGGTCTCGGCGTCGCCGGAGCTGCCGATCATGACGGTCAGCTTGACCGGCCCCTTCGCGGTGCTCTGCGGCGCCTGGTTGCTGCTGCTGCTGAAGCCGCCTCCACCGCAGGCGCTCAGGACGAGCGCGCCGGTGGCGGCGAGAGCCAGCGCGGCTGCGCCGCGCGTGCTGGGTGCTCTCATGTCACTTCTCTTTCCGTGTCGTGCGGTTGCCCGCAGGTTTCGAGCTGGACCTGACGACGAGCTCGGGGGGGAGGAGGAGACCGCCCGCGGGGTCGCGGGAGTCGGGGCCGGTGGCGAGCAGGTGGAGCACGCGCTCGGCCACGCGATCGAGGGGCTGGTGGAGGCTGCTGAGGTCGAGGGCCTCTGCGATGTCGGTGTCGTCGAAGCAGACGAGGCCGACGTCGACGCCGGGCTCCAGGCCTCGCTCGACCAGCACGCGCCAGGCGCCGAGGGCGAGGGCGTCGGAGGCGCACACGATCGCGACGCCCGGGCCGCTGCGGCCAGGTCGTCCGGGTCGGGCGGACCGGCCGGGCAGGCCGAGCTGGTCGAGCAGGCCGGCCGCGGCACGGCACGCCGCCGGGAGGGACTGCGTGCTCGTCGCCTGCCACTCGGGGTGTGCGAGACCGAGGTCGGTGGTGGCCCGCACCCAGCCGGAGCGGCGGTCGTCGCCCACCGGTGAGCCCTCCGGCCACCCCAGGTAGCCGATGCGCTCGTAGCCCTGGTCCGCCAGGTGCCGGACGGCGGCGTCGACTCCCGAGGCACCGTCGACGTCGACCCACGAGGTGATCCCCGGGTCGTCCCACACCCGGCCGAACGCGGCATACGGCACGCGGTGGGCCTCGAGCCAGGCCGGGCGCGGGTCGTCGCGGCGCGTGTCGGTGAGCACGAAGCCGTCGGCGACCCGGCTCGCGACGAGGCGCTCGTAGGCGGGCAACGGCTCGGCGGAGTCTGCCGCCGTGAACGGCACGACGTGCGAGCCCCGCTCGGCGGCACCGGTCGTCAGCTCGATGAGGAACGTGTCGAGGATCGCGCCGAGCCGCCCGAACCCGGCCGAGTTGAGCTCGAGACCCCAGGCGCCGGCGCGCTCCTGCTTCAGCGACTGCGCCGCCCGGCTGGGACGGAAGCCGAGCCGCTCGATCTCGGCCTGGACGCGGGCGAGGGTGTCGGGCGCGACGCGCTCCGGCGAGTTGATCACGTTGCTCACCGTCTGGCGCGAGACCGACGCGGCGCGTGCGACATCGATGATCGTGGTCCGCCGCGCGGCAGAAGAACTCGAAGTCACCCTTGACGCCGTCTCTTCGGAGTGGAACGTTCAAACCGTAGTGATTTAAACGCACATATGGCCATCCGGATACTGTGCTCTCGGCGCGGGAGTGTCAAGAGGGTGGGTGACGTCCCGATCGACGACGAAGCAACGAGCACGAGCCGGAGGGCCCATGACCACGCACCGCCACGACGCCATCGACGCCGCCGCGGCTGCTCCCACGCCCGGTCCTGAGCCGGTGGCGCCGGCGCCGGAACCGGCGCCGGAACCGCAGGGGCAGCAGCCCTGGCTGCACGACCTGGCGATCTGCGTCGACGGCAACGGCACGGCCCTCAGCGGGTCGGACGGCTCGATGACCGGCCGGGGGGCCCACGGCTTCTTCGTCGATGACCAGCGCGTCGTCTCGCACTTCACCGTCGGCCTCGGAACGGCACAGCTCGTGCAGGTGGCGCACTCCAGCCGCGGCCCGCGCAGCGAGTTCTTCACCTCCGCCCGTGGGCTCGGGGACTCCGGCCCCGACCCCACGGTCGAGCTGCGTCGACGTCGCCGGCTCACCGGCGGCACCCTCCGCGAGCAGGTCATCGTCGCCTCCCGCGCCTCGCAGCCCGTCGCGGCCCCGCTCGTCATCCGGATCGGCGGCGACGGCGCCGACATCGGACCCGTCAAGGCCGGTGTCGCGACCGGGGAGCTGCTCGAGGCCCACCCCGGGCACGGGCACGACGGCACCGACCCCGACGTCCGTGGCGACGCCCACTGGCACACCGACGCCCAGTCGGTCCGGGTGACCTTCTCCCCCGCGCCCGACCGCCTCGACATCGGTCCCGCGGGGGTTCTGGCGACCTTCGCCCTGGCCGTCGAGCCCGGCACCGAACGTCACGTCGAGGTCGCCGTGCAGACCGAGCGCCGCGTCGACAGCCACTTCGCCGCCGACGCCGGGTCGGATGCCGTGGACTGGCCCGAGAGCCTCTCGGTCGATGCGAGCGACCCGCGCCTCGGCAAGCTGCTGGACGCCTCGCTCGCCGACCTGCGCAGCCTGCTGCTGCGGGACCCGGCTGACTCCGCCGACGTCTTCGCTGCCGCCGGAACACCTTGGTACCTCACGCTTTTCGGGCGTGACTCGCTCTGGACCGCGCGGATGATGCTGCCGCTCGGGACCACCCTCGCCGCCGGCACCCTCCGTGCGCTCGCCCGCCGCCAGGGCACCGCTCGTGATGCCGACACGGCCGAGGCGCCGGGCAAGATCCCCCACGAGCTGCGCCGCACGGCATACGAGGACGTGTCCGTCGACTTCACGCTCCCGCCCGTCTACTACGGCACGGTCGACGCCACGGCGCTGTGGATCTGCCTGCTGCACGACGCCTGGCGGTGGGGCATGCCCGCCGACGAGGTGCGCTCGCTCCTGCCGCACCTGCGCGCGGCCGCCTCGTGGCTCACCGACCACGCGTCCCCGGACGACGACGGCTTCATCAAGTACGTCGACGAGAGCGGGCACGGGCTGGCCAACCAGGGGTGGAAGGACTCGGGCGACTCCATGCGCTTCCGCGACGGCAGCCTCGCGGCGTCGCCGATCGCGCTCGTCGAGGCGCAGGCGTATGCCGTCGAGGCAGCCGTCGGGGCCGCCGCCCTCCTGCGCGAGCTGGGCGACCCCGCCGCCCGCGGCACCGACCTCTCGGACGGGAACGCCGTACCGGTGTCCGACGCGACGCGGGCGGCAGAGCTCGAGCAGTGGGCCGCCTTGCTACGACATCGGATTCGCGACCGGTTCTGGGTGGGACCGACGGATCGGCGCTACCTGGCCATGGCCATCGACAGCACGGCGCGCCCGGTCGACGGCGTCGGGTCCAACATGGGCCACGTCCTCGGCACCGGGTCGCTGACTCCCGTCGAGGCGCAGGCGGTCACCGACACCCTCGTCGGCTCGACGATGCTCGGCAACTTCGGCATCGCCACCCTCGCGACCGACAACGGCGGCTTCAACCCCATCGGCTACCACACGGGGTCGGTGTGGGTCCACGACACCGCCATCTGCGCTCTCGGCATGGCGCGCGAGGGCCACACGGAGCAGGCCGCCGTCGTCGCGACGAAGCTGCTCGACATCGGCGAGGCGTTCGACTACCGGCTGCCCGAGCTCTTCGCGGACTCGGCGACGATCGGCCAGTGGGCCCCCTACCCGGCGTCGTGCCGGCCGCAGGCCTGGGCGGCCGCGTCGTCGGTCGCCGTGCTCACCGTCGCCTTGGGCATCACGGTGGATGTGCCGGGCCGCCGCGTGCGGGTGCGCCCACCGTCGTCGCAGCCGTTCGGCGCACTGACTGTCAAGGGGCTCCGCGTCGGTGAGGCCACGGTGTCGGTGGTCGTCGATGCCACCGGTGAGGTCTCGGTCGAGGGCCTGCCCGCCGACTTCGTGCTCGACCTGCCGCAGGACTGAGCCACGTCCGGGCCCTGCCGGTCCGAGGGCTCAGTGCAGGAACGTCTTGGCGAGCACCATGAGGAGCCCGAGCAGGGCCGCCGCGAGCGACTCCCCCACGGCGGCTCGCCGGTCGGCACCGACGTACCTGGCGGCGAGGTAGCCCACGGCCCCGAGCTCCACGGCGGTCAGCCAGAGCGCGAGGCTGACCGCGAGGGCCGTCCCCGCACCGAGCAGCGAGGCGACGGCCACCACCGCGATCGCCGGCACGCCACCGACCAGCACGCGCGACTCGTGACGTGCCGCCGCCAGCAGGCGCCGTGGCAGCGGCGAACGCCCGTGGTGGAACTGGTCCGCGAACGCGCGCACGTAGACGTCGGCCAGCCAGTAGATCCCGAGCACGAAGACCGCGGCGACGACGACCCGGGCCGTCGTGGGTGCGTGGTTGGCCGTCGCGCTCATGACCGCGCCGGTGATGATCGCGCCGTAGAGCAGTCCGCCTGGGTTGCCTCGCGCGATCAGGCGCGCGGCCCGGTCGCGGGCGTTCTCGGCCACGCGTTCCCCCTCTCGCCGCCGCCATCGCAGGTGCTGCAGGTCGGACATCCCTTCGAGCACAGCCTGCCGTGGCAGACCGGGACACGCCAGACCCGACCGCATGCTCGGGCGACGACCCGACCGGGAACACGACGAAGGGCCCGGATCTCTCCGGGCCCTTCGTCTTCGCTGACGCGATCAGTAGCGGGGGCAGTGTCCAGTCTCAGGACATCCGCGACAGGTGTCTCAAGACATCGGCGACACCCTGTCTCGGGTCATCGGCGACAGGGTGTGGTGCTGAGCATGCTCAGCCATGTCAAAGGCGCGACTGGTCATCACG